>JALOQL010000022.1 GCA_025453415.1 Minisyncoccota bacterium | reverse complement strand
CTTTCTGGATCAGTAATCCGGGCCAGGTGTGTGCGGCTGCCGGGGGCTTGTGCCGCATAATCAGCAAAACCAGCGATAATTTCGAGGTTGCGGTAGCCAGCGGATCCAATTTGTCATATCCGGCAAATTCTTTACAGATCCATGCGGGTCCTTCTTGGCTGAATACCGGATACGTGGTGCCTCTTAATACGTTGCTGCCGATCGCGATCACGTACGATTCGGCCACAAAAAAACTCGACGTTTATGCCAACGGAGTGCCGGTTTATAGCATTACCGGACCCATAATCACGCATTCCGGAGAGCTTGATTTTGGCCGGCGCGTCGCCGGCGCCGGAGAAAATTACAAAGGAATAATCGACGAAATGTATCTTTTTAGCGAAGTATTAACCCCGGCGGAAATAGCCGCCTTGCCGTAAAACCGATAGAATATGGAAACCGCAAAAAAAATATTTCTGGTTTTGCTTGGAGTCGCTGTCTTGATAATTGCCGTTGAATACATTAACGCGGCAAAGTATGACGCGACGGTAAATGTTGTCGAAGGATCGAATGTAATGGGTGTAAACCCTTTGACCGACAAGCTCGATTTTGGCGATCTTGCACGAAACAACGGGATGACCCGGTATATCGATGTGGCAAACGCGGGAAACGTCGCAACTTATATTTTGGTCTGGGAAACCGGTGAAATTGCCGATTTGATAACCGCCAGCAAGAATAATTTTACGCTCAATCCCGGACAGAATATTAAGCTGGCATTCGAACTCCATGTTCCGGATTCGGCCGCGGCAAAAAGATACGGCGGGATGGTAATGATTTTCCGTTTGCCTAAATTATTTTGATTCATGAACAGGATTTTGAAAAAAATAATCGGCTGGACAATCTACGCGGCGGTTTTGGTCGCGCTGGTAATGGGAATACCCAAAGCGCTTTCTTACTATCTGAAAACCAGTTATCCCATGGCGGCAATTACGTCCGGATCCATGTGGCCGGCTTTAAAAAGCGGCGACTTGGTTCTGATCCGGGGAGTTAGTGCCGCCGCTGACATCCAGAACGGGGATATCGTGGTATACCAAAATCGCCGCGGTTTTACCATCCACCGCGTTGTGATAAAAAATGGCGATACATTCATTACAAAAGGCGACGCCAATAATGTTTTTGACAATCCGGTACCGTATACCGCACTTATTGGAAAAACCGTTATGTGGCAGGGGGAACCCGTGCGCGTGCCGTTGCTGGGCAATCTGAGTATTTTTTTGAACAAAAAAAATCCGTGACAAATCAAATTCGCCGCAAATCAATAAAGATGCGCGTTAGGAATCTTGGCCGCAAAAAAAACAAAATTATTGAAAAAATAATCAGCGGATTTTGCCTGGTTTTGGCGGCGTTTGCGCTTCAGGGTTGCCTGTTTGCGTCTTTTGAAACTCATGCGATCAATGTTACGGCCACGGTTTGCCGCCATTCCGATATCCGTTCCGTCAATTATTGGCAGGGACACCCCGGTATTTACGAGAATCTGTTGCCGGTTAATATCGGCAATGAAATTGTCGATACGCTTTCGCGCGTTGAAATTATATTTGGCGGCTATGATAAATCGCCAATCGATAACTTGAAAAGCGAGTTGCTGGCGCTAAAATTCAATGAGGCGTATTTTGGCATTGGCGGATATGCGATACCGGGAGAATCGAAAACAGTCAACGAAATAATTGCGGATACTGATAATTTGTTCATTGATCCGGCAACCGGCTCTCAAGAAACCGATCGTTTGGTTTTTCTGCTGCGCTCCCTGAATGTTGCAAGGAAAATCAAATATTGCGCCAACAACAATCTGCCGGTGCCGCCGGACGATATTTTGTTGATTAATAAAATTTACTACGATATTGGCACAAAACCAAGCCCGGCAAAAACCGATTGGCAGATTGAGCTTTATAATCCTGGTCCGGTTGATATAAACATCAAGGGCTGGATTTTGTGCAACCGGAACGACTGCAATAGAATTACCAAAGACGGGATTATGGCGCCCGGGTCTTATGTTTTTATATCGCAATCCGAAGAAATTCGGGATAAACAGCGTCTTCCGGGCGATATTTTGCTTATTCGCCAAATTCATTTGGCTGGCCCGCCGTTAACTCTTGATGCAATCAATGAAATGCTGATACTGCAAAATCCCGACGCCGTGATTGTTGACCAAATAAATTGGGGGTTTACTGATTCAACCTGGTCCAATTATAATTCTTCGCTCTGGAATCCGGGGCTTCCGGAAATCGGAATCGGCCATGCGATCAGCCGCAATCCGGCCGGACTGGATACCGATCAAAAATCCGACTGGATTGATTTTATAACCCCTGATGGCAACGTTATTGATACCGGCGAAGAGTTGCTGCCCTCTGTCGAAATCAATCCCGTTTTTTGGAATGCTTCAAATAATGAGATTATCGGCACGACATCGACCTTGCCCGTCCCGGAGCCGGTTTTGGTGCCAACAACCAAGCCGGCGCCAGAACCAGATCAAATCAAGGTGCTGGATTCGGCGCAAAATTCATCCTCGACCGGCGCCGAACCCGAAACCGCCATGCCCGAAGATCAAAAATCCCGGAACCAATCCCCGTTTTTGGAAAATAAAAACTTACCCGCAATCGAAAACAATACAACAACCATAGCCGCGGATGCGGTTGCCGTTCCTAATGCAACAAGTGAAAGCATGCCAGCGGAAAATCAACTCTTGTCTTTGCCGGGCCAAAACGTGGCGCTGCCGGAACCAGCATCTACAACTGCTGACAAAACGCCGCTTTCCGCCGCTTGCGACAGTTCAAACTGAAGGAGCGAGAAATAATTAAAGGATGAAATATTAATAATTTATTTATCGGTTTTTCTTATATTATGACCCCATAAAGCAAATCAATATGAAAATCATATACACTAGCTTATTCGTCGATGATCAGGATAAGGCTTTGAAATTTTACACCGAAATCTTGGGTTTTGTTAAGAAAAGCGATGTCGCCGCCGGGCAATACCGGTGGCTTACCGTTGTGTCGTCCGACGACCGAAACGGAACTGAGATTGTGCTTGAACCGAACAACAATCCGGCCGCGAAAACATACCAGAAAGCCATTTTTGATCAAAGTATTCCCGCGGCGAGTTTCGGCGTTTCCGATGTTTACGCGGAGCATGAACGGTTGAAGCGGCTTGGCGTGAAATTCACGATGGAGCCGGCAAAAGTGATGGAGGGCGTGACCATCGCCGTCTTTGACGACACCTGCGGCAACTTGATACAAATACAACATACGGCGCAACAGCAAGGCGTTTAGCCCGGCAGCCGAAACTCAACTCAAAACACCGCCTTGGCGGTTTTTTTGATTTCGGTGCGTCATTTCTTAAATGTTATATTCGAATTATATTTAAGTTATATTTGAATATAACTTTCCGCGAACCGGCCAAAAGGCGCGGGAAGGCGGTTGCGACCGCGAATCGGCCAGCGGATTGATTTTTGGCGGGGATGAGCTATTTTGTAACAATGGGCTTGAGCCAATCGATAAAATATATTTCAATATGTCCAAAACATTCATAGTTTTCGGGTTTTTCTTTCTTCTCGATGTTTGTTTTTCGTCCTTTTCTCCTGTTTGCCAAGCGGCGGCGGAAGAATTGAAAAAGGGAATGGCGCGCGGGACTTTCATGATGCAGGGATACTCTTTTGTCGGCGACCCCGGCACCTTGCGGTTTTTCGCGGCGGGCGCGCAAGCCGCGGAATCATCGTTATCGTACGTCGACGACGCCTATATCTCGCTTGACGACGGGGATACCAACGGAGCGCCTTATGAGCTGAAGGGCACATTTTCCGGCGGGCCCAACGGAGTGGCAACGTTTGTTAACAATGAAGGACTGTCTTTTAGCGTGCCATTGAAAAATGGCCGCAATTTTGACTTGGATATTCCGGGCGTGCAGGTGCACATGACCGTCACCGATCCCACCATATTCGATATCAGCGAAGAGGATATGCCCGCGGATTACGACCCCGACGCGCCGCTCACGGATTCGGGCGCGCGCGCCGCGGATATTTCCGGCCAGGTGGAAATTGCCTGCCCGCCGGATTTTGAGGCCTGGGATGTTCTCAAGATGGGTCGGGTTATTTACAACCACTGCAAGCTTAAAACCGGCGAAGACAGCACGTTGCGGATTTCGCTGGTTGGCGGGGCCAGCTTCACCATGAAGCCCGAAACCGAGATCACTGTCAATGAATCCCGAAAAGAAAAAAGTAATTTCCAATTGATCTTTGGCGGAGTCTGGGCCAATGTGAAAAAAATGGCCAAAGGGGAAGAGTTCGGATTCAAAGGAAGCCAGGCGGTCGCGGGCATAAAGGGCACCACTTTTGTCATGGAAGATACCGGCGAAACGACCACCCTCAAAGTGATCGAGGGCGAAGTGGAGCTTACCGATACCGCCGACGGCAAAACCGAAACGGTCCGTGCCGGCGAAGCGCTCGCGGTCGATCTGCGGGGTTTCGGCAAAAAAGCCGCGTTCGATGTCCAGGCCGAAGAAAAATACTGGGCCGATCCCGCGTCCGCGGCCAAACCCGCGCCCGCAAACGCAAACGGCGATCCGGAAAAATCCGCGCCAAACCAAACAAGCTATATTTTTTGGATGGCGATCGTTGGCGTTATCATTATCGTTATTGCCACGGCGCTGGTATTAAGAAATAAAAAAAATTAAAAAAATATGGACAAATTATTTAGAAAATTTTTGGTGCCGGTTGCTTTTTTGGCGATGATCGCGGTCAATTATTCGGCGACGGCCCTGCCTTTGGGCGGGCGCGACACCGGCGCGATCTCCGACAATTACCCCAATCTATTCGCGCCGGCCGGGTACGCGTTTGCCATCTGGGGGCTGATTTATGCGCTTTTGGCAATCTATGTCGTTTATCAGTTTTCCCGAAAAGAAAATATTTTAACCGCGCGGATAAACCGCCTGTTTGTTGCCAACGCAATTTTTAATGCCGGCTGGCTTTTTGCCTGGCACTATGATGTGATCTGGCTGTCGGTAATTTTGATGCTGGGACTATTGGCCACGCTCATCAAGATCGCCGATATTTTGCGCCAAAGCGCCCTAACCTCAAAAGAACGCTGGATAGCGCGTTTGCCGTTTAGTATTTATTTTGGCTGGATCACGGTGGCAACCATCGCCAACATCACGGTGTTGCTGGTGAGCGTAAACTGGAACGGCTTTGGCATCGCCGAAAGCGCCTGGACCGCGGCCATCCTTCTTGTTGGCGCAACCATCGGCGCGTGGCGCACTCTCCGCGATCGCAACATCCCGTACGCGTTGGTTCTAGTCTGGGCCTACGCCGCCATCCTCTCCAAACACCTTTCCGCCGCTGGCTTTAACAACGCCTATCCATCTATTATTTCCGCCGCCTGCTTCTGCCTGGCAATCTTTGCCGGAACAATATCATATGTCGCGCTAAAACAAAAATCAGCGGTTTCAAAATAAAGAGCCAGGCCTCTTTATCAAATCCGGAGGTGCGTGCTCCGGGAAGCGAAATCAAGCTCTGCTTATTGCTTATGGAAAATATAAATTCGATATGAAAGAAAAAATCACTCTTCATGCCAATTGGCTTATCAAGGCTCCTCCAACGGAGGTGTTTAACATAATAACCGATTTTGAAAAATGGCCCGAGTATTTTCCGAAAGTTGCGGAATCCATACAAATCATAAGGCGCGAAGGAAATGATTTGGAAATAGGTGCGACTGTTAGATCGTTTTACCAAGAATTCCCGGTTAAAATGAAAACCCGGATTATCCCGGGGAAGGGGTTCATTTCGGACAATGAAAGCCTCAAATTTGGAACTTCCGGCCACGAAGAATTGTTGCTCTCCGAACATCCGGAAGGAACCGCAATCGATTACACTTACAAAGTTGCCATCCATAAACGTTGGCTTCGCATGGTCGCGCGGCCGTTGATCGGGTGGTTTTCCATGAAATACTGGCAGAAGGCGGTCATCGATGAACTGAAAAAAAGGCTCGAGAGATAAACGCGACCAATGCTTGGGAGGTCTTTGGCAAGTTAAGCCGGGCTTGGTAGCTCAAAACCAAAAAAGCTGCTTTCGGCAGCTTTTTTGGTTTGGCGGTGCGGTTACTTCCGCTCATAATTTACCATGTTGATCGCAACATACAGGGAGCTTAATCCGACGAGGGAGTAAACCGCGCGCGACAACAATGACATTTTGCCAAAAATTGCCGCGACCAGGTCAAAGTCAAATAGGCCCACCAATCCCCAGTTTAATCCGCCGACGATAACCAGGATTAAAGCTAACCAATCCAATGTATTTAAATTGCTCATATTGGTATTGTTGTTTAATATTCCGCTATAAAGGCATAAGAACCGAATCGATCACGTGAATGACCCCGTTGGAGCATTCGATGTCGGCTTTCACCACTTTGGCGCCGTTTATCTCGACGCCGTCGGACGCATCGACCTTGAGCGAGCCTCCCTGCAAAGTTTGCAATTCCTTTTCGCCCGCGATCTCTTTGGCCATCATCTTTCCGGAAACGACGTGGTATTTAAGGATGCCGGCCAATTTGTTTTTGTCCGCCATCGTCGCGTCCAGCATATCCTTGGGGACTTTTGCGAAAGCGTCGTCGGCCGGGGCGAAGACCGTAAATGGGCCGTTTCCGCTTAAAACATCAACCAGGCCGGCGGCTTTGACCGCCGCGACCAAGGTCTCGAAATTTCCCGCTTCGATGGCGGTTTCCACGATATTTTTCATTTTTTTGATTTAAATTATTTCAACTGGCTCTATGGAGCTCGCCCGGCCGTTTATTAATTTAAATGTTTATTACTTAAGTTTATCAATAGGATGGTTAACGGAGCATTAAGCGTGAGCTGGATTGCAAATTGCGCCAATGATAGTAATATCTGGTAATGGATTTGAATAACCTGCGCATCGGGTTGTTGCTCGGCTTTTGGCAATTGAAGCGCGCCAACGCTTGGACCACTTTTTTAATAGTTTTCGTGATGACGCTGACTTTCCTTAATCTTGTGGTTGTCAGCGGTATTTTGATCGGCTTAGTCCAAGGATCGAGCGATTCTTATCAACGGCAATACTCGGGGGATATCTTGGTCGATAAAAATCCTTTTACGAAATATATTTCAAAAGGAAACGACATCCTTTCCGCCGCCAAGGATTCAAAAGAGATTGAAGCGGCAAGCGCCCGTTACCTTGAAGGCGCCGTCGTGCAATCCGATTTCACGAAGAACATCAAAGCCAATGAGGTTACGCCGCAAGCCGCGGCAACCATTGCCGGCATTGAGCCGGTCGACGAGGACCGCGTTACCGGACTGTCGAAGCTGGTTGTCGCCGGAAAATATTTCGATCGCAGCGAATTCAATTCCGCGGTCATCGGCAGCGGGCTTCTCGCGGAATATAATCCCAACGCCATCCTGGGAGAGACCCTGAAAAATGTGGTTCCCGGTTCTAAGGTCAGGATTTCGGTCAACGGAGGTTATATTGATTTGAAGATAAAAGGCATTGTGAAAAGCAAAGTCGGCGACGTCAACCGTCGAATATATATCGACAGGGATTATTTTACCCAGCTTTACGGCCGGTCGATCAATAATCCCAATGAGATCGCGATAAAGATTAGTCCTGGCGTCCGGCCGGAGTCGGTAAAGCTGCTGCTCCAGGCCGCCGCCCAAGAAAATGCCTTGGTGCAAACCGCCCGGGAATCCCAAGGTAGTTTTTTAAAGGATATCGAAGCGACTTTTTCTTTGCTTGGCGGAGTGATCGGCGGGATCGCGATCATGGTTTCATCGATCACGATCTTCATCGTTATATTCATCAACGCGCTGACGCGCAAAAAGTATATCGGCATCCTCAAGGCCATCGGTATCAAAAATTCGGTGATTGCCGCTTCATACCTGGCGCAGGCGTTGTTTTATTCGGTCGCGGGGATTTCTGTCGGGCTGATGTTGCTGTATGGCTCGATAAAACCCTATTTTGATGCCAATCCGATAAATTTTCCGTTCAGCGACGGTATTTTGGCGGTTACCGCGACGGGTGTGGCTTGGCGGGTAATAATTCTTGTCGGCGCCACGGTTGCCGCCGGGATTTTGCCAATTTTGTTCATCGTGAGGAAAAATACGCTTAATTTGATTTTAGGGCGGGAATAAACCATATGATCGAGGCAAAAAACATAACCAAAATCGTCAAATCCGGCGGCGCCGACTTAAAAATATTAAACGATGTCAATTTAACGGTGGGTGACGGCGAATTCACCGCGATCATCGGCCGGTCGGGCGCCGGAAAAAGTACCCTGCTCTATGTTTTGAGCCTTTTGGACGCGAACTTTGAAGGCGAAGTTTTTGTCGCCGGGAATAAAATTTCACAATTGCCCGACCAAGAGCGGGTGGAATACCGCCTGCAAAATCTGGGATTCATTTTCCAGGAGTATGCGCTTTTGCCCGAGCTGACCGCGACGGAAAACGTCGCTTTGCCGTTTTTGATGCGCGGCTTGGGGAAAAAACAAGCGTTCCAAAACGCGAAAGAAGCGCTTGCCCAGGTTGGGCTGGAAAAAAAGACGGAGAATCTGCCCGCGACGCTGTCTGGAGGCGAACAGCAACGGGTGGCGATCGCGCGCGCGATCGCCGGCAAGCCCAAGATCCTTTTTGCCGACGAACCTACGGCCAACCTCGATTCGGTCCGCGCCTGTGAAATAATGGCGATATTCTTGCGCCTGAACCGCGGCGGGCAGACGATAATATTGATCACCCATGAGGACGAACTGGCCCAAATGACGCACCGGATCGTTGAAATGAACGACGGCAAAATAATCTCGGACAAACAAATCGAAAATCCAAGGGTCAATCTCTGCGCCAAGCACAAAATATCATAGCGATCGGTTTGTCCATCGGTGGAATATTTGGTCGAAGCCTGATTTTTTCCCGTAAACGGCTAAACAAGGTAAAGCCCTTGATTTCGGGAAATTTTCTGTTAGGATGGCCAAAATGGTCTTTAAGGCGGTAAATTAAGGCAAAAACATGATTAAAACAAAAAAAATCGTAATCGTGGCGATGGTCGCGGTTTTGGGATTGGCCGGAGCGATTTCTTTCGCCAACCGGGCTCAGGCGAGCATTGTTACCGGCAATACCGGCTATACGGGTTATACGGGATATGCCAACTATTCGGGTTATTCGGGATACCAAGGATATCAAGGATATCAGGGGTACCCGAGCTACGCGGGATATTTGGGCTACACCGGTTATACCGGCTACGCCAGTTATACCAATCTATCAGCAGCCAATTACAGCGGCGGCGCGAGGTACGGTTTTGATTATTCTAATTACGGCTATTGTAATAATGGCGCGTATCCGGGGTTTGGCAATTGCCGTCAAAGTTATTGCGGCGACGGCAAATGCAACGACGGGGAAACGCGGTACAGCTGTTCCCGCGATTGCAAACCGAGCTGCAAAGACGAGTGCGACGAGGGGTCGAGAAAATGCTCGGGCAACGGTTACAAAATTTGCCGCGATGATGACGACGACGGGTGCAGCGAATGGGGCAGTGTGAAAAAATGCGGCAGCGGCAAGGAATGCGATGACGGTTATTGCGTCGCCAAGAAGGAAGAGTGTTATTGCGGCGACGGCAAATGCAATGGCGGGGAAACAAAGTCCAGCTGCCCGGAAGATTGCGGCTCAACGTGCGATAGCCAATGCTCTTCGGGGGCATATGAATGTTCGGGGACGTCAAGCAAGACCTGCGGATTTTTCGGCAACAGCAGTTGCCGGTCGTGGGGAAATTGGAAGTCATGCGATTCCCGCTGCTACTTTTGCGGCGACGGAAATTGCGATTCTTCCTGCGGCGAGAGCAAATACAATTGTTCCCGGGATTGCGGATCAACGTGCGCCAACCAGTGCTCATCGGGCGACAAGCGGTGCGCGGGAAGCGTCGCTCGCGAGGTTTGCCGGGATTACAACAACGACGGTTGCAATGAGTGGGGCGGATTGGTCAAGTGCGTCGGCAGCCAGATTTGTGCCGGCGGAGAGTGCGTCAACGAATGCCAACCCAAGACCTGCTCATATTACGGATACGAGTGCGGTTCCGCCAGCGACGGGTGCGGCAACACGCTTAACTGCGGCAATTGCGCCGGCGGCCAAACTTGCAGCAATCATAAGTGCGTCAGCAGCTGCCAGCCCAAGACCTGCTCATATTACGGATACCAGTGCGGCACGGTTGATGACGGGTGCGGCAATACTCTCAATTGCGGAACTTGTGCCAATAACCAGACTTGCACCAATAACAAGTGCGTCGATAAGCCCACTTGCGATAACCCGGCAAACGGCAAGAAGATCTTTGTCACCAGCGGAACTTATTCGTTCCGCGACAATGCCGATTTTTCGGGGTGCGGCTATCCGATCAGCACCAACCTTGATGAAACCTGGGCCGACGGGATCTGCTCAAAGACCGCGGCCGACAGCGGCCTGAAAGGCAATTACAAGGCGCTGATTTATTTGGGCAAGCGCGATCCGATGAAAGTTTTGCCGGCGGGAAAAACATTCTGGAACATGGAAAAGACCGGCAGCAACCAGTGCAGCTGGCATCTTGTCGCCCAGAACCCGGTGGATTTCTTCACCGACGAGGGCGGCGACAGTTATTTGCGCAATCCTATCCGCTTCACGGAGCAGGGATACGCCCTGGATAATGTCGGGGTATGGACCGGGATCAAGCCTCAGGGCGAAGGCGACTATTCCTTATTGGAAAAATCGACCGGAACCTACAAATGTACGGCGCCGGCGGCCAACTATGTTTGCTACGGCGGCCAGATGGTTGACGGGTGCGCGACCCAGTATTGTTTTGGTTTCAAGAATGACGGCGGCCACGTTTTAAGTTGCGAAGAGGCAACCGCGTGGTACGGCAATACCTCAAGCAAGGGCCAGAAATGGTCATACAGCCTGTGGTACAAGCAGAATAGCGATGCGCGAAACGTCTGCGAAAGAACAACCCGCGCTTTCTATTGCGTCGAACAATAAAAGGGATTTCGAAGACAAAAACACCGCATAAGCGGTGTTTTTGGTTTTCCGATCAAGCGAAAAAAGATATTATCTTATTCGTGGTCGATG
>JALOQL010000112.1 GCA_025453415.1 Minisyncoccota bacterium | reverse complement strand
AATGATTATTTC
Source organism: Minisyncoccota bacterium (assembly GCA_025453415.1). Taxonomy (GTDB): domain Bacteria; phylum Patescibacteriota; class Minisyncoccia; order Minisyncoccales; family UBA5738; genus UBA5738. The sequence goes on along the minus strand of JALOQL010000112.1, from coordinate 3,288 downwards.
ATTTTATCAAGCACGCCAATCAAAAAACAGGGCTTCCCCTGCTTTTCTTTCCGGCCCATTATTGCTTACCATTGACTTTGATCGAAGAGATTATCTTTTCCACCACCGCTTCTTCGTTTGCCGCCGCCCGTTCTCCCAAACCCGCGAAAACATAGGCAAAATAGCCCGCATCGGTCTCAAAAATGTACAGCGGGCCGCCGCACGCGCCATTCAGGGAAAGTGTGGGGGCCGACGACATGACCTTATAAACCGTTTTGCCCCCTAAATCCATCTTATTCACCATTTCAGCGTTATGACTGCTCTTCACCGCCTGGAAGTTTTCGTAAAGCTGGATGAAAAGCGCGGACGTCGCCGTGCCCTGGGGATTTTTCCCTGAAAGGATGCGCAGGTCGACGCAATCGGCGTTGCACGATTTGGAAAACGATCCGCATTTTTTGTTCGTTATTTCGGCATTGATCAGCCCCGGCGCGTAACGGTCGTAACCCACCTCGAACGACCAGCTGCCCGGATACTCCGTCGAAAACCCGTAGTTTTTTTCGGAAAAGCTTTTCCATTTACTGTTCTCCGCCTCGGCCCGGCCGAAATTGGAAAACAGGGAAAAGCCGAAACAAACAACGGCGACAACCGCCGTTCCGGCCGAAATCGAGATGAGTTTGTGCCTGGCGATCAGTCCCATAATGTCTTTTACAATTGTTCTTGGATATTTGTTTCGAAAATCATATTCCATATGAAAAATACAATTTGGCCAACAAATAAACTGCGACGCAAAATACGACACTAAAAACGAATATGGCGATCGTCATACCCCGTCTGCAGTTTTTGCACGGTTTACCCCGAGCATTGTCCAAGGACCTCCCCTCATTTTGACCCATATGAATAATATTAACATAGCACAAACCGCGGCGCGCCAACAAGCAAAAAACAGGGTTGCCCCCTGCTTTTAAAAATTAAAAATTATCCCTGTAATGCTTCTTTCACAATTCGACTAACCAGGGCGTTGTCGGCCCTGCCCTTCACTTTGGGCATCAGCTGGCCCATGATCTTGCCCATGTCCTTTATGCTTGACGCTCCGGCGGCGGCAACCGCTTCAGCAACCAGCTTCTTAACCTCGTCTTCGGACAGCTGCTGGGGCAGGTATTGCGACAGAATCGCGATCTCCCCGTGTGCTTTGGAAACCAGGTCCGGCCGGTTGCCTTTTTCGAACAGCACCAGCGAATCACGCAGCTTCTTAACCTCGGCCACGATCACATCGGTAACGTCCTCGTCGGTCAAAGCCGCGGTCGCGATATCCTTGCCCGCTTTGCTAGCCTGATATTGTTTTTCCTTTTCCTTCGTCAGCATCGCGGCCTTCAGCATCTTCAGAACCGAAATTTCCGCTTCAGCCTTGGCCTTGAAAGCGGTTTTGAAATCCTCGTTTATTTTATCCTTAAGCATAAACAAATGCCAATCCCTAATCTTTAATCTCTGATCCTTAACGAATGGGTCAGGGATTAAAGATTAAAAGTCAGGGATGGATCAATTACGCTTTGCGCATCTTCTTGATCAGGTCGTACTTTTTCTTGGTCTCGACCCGGCGCAGCGCGGAAGCCTTCTGCATGTTGGGCGACTTGGTGCGTTTGCGGAACTGGCGCTTGCGCACCTCCAGCAAAATACCGCTCTGCTGAACCGCTTTCTGGAAGCGGCGAACCATTGCCTGCACGTTCTCCCGTTGCTTTTTTTTAATCTCTAATGCCATGTAATAGTTTAAAGTTTAAAGCGCTAAGCGCAAAAAAGATTATATTTTACGACTTCCGCTTGTTACTTTTATTTTACTTTAAGTTTTTCGTTTTAGCTTTTAACTCTCAGGCGGTCGCGAAAGGAAGTTCCTCGCCGCCCACCAAATGGATGTGCAAATGATTGACCGACATCCCCGCGTCCTTTCCATAATTAACGATCAAACGGTAACCGGTCTTGTCAACGCCCTTGACCTTCGCTACCAGCGCCACGGCCAACATCATTTCGGCCAGCCACTCCTTATCATCCAGACCGGCTTCGTTGATATTGGAAATGTGTTTTTTGGGGATGATCACGACATGCACCGGATGCACCGGTTTGATGTCGTCGAACGCCAGCACCCGGTCGTTTTCGAAAACAACCTTGGCCGGCAATTCCTTGTTCGCGATCTTGCAAAATACACAGTCCATAGATTAGCTTAATTTTACCTATAAGTCAATCGAAAAACCTTGTTCTACTTCTTGAAACGCTTTTTGATCTCGGCCACCGCGGTTTCCAGCGGCAGGCTTTCCTGCTTGCCCGCTTCCATGTCGCGCAACAGGATAGTCCCCTCAAGCGCCTCTTTCTGCCCCAATAATAGAGTGTATTTGGCCCCGTATTTGTCGGCGATCTTCAGCTGGGATTTGAGAGAATCGCGGTCGAATGCCTCCCCGACCGAAATACCGGCCTGACGCAATTCCTCGAAAAGCTTGAGGCTTTTTTTCTTGCCCATCGTCCCCAGCTGCGCCAGGAACACTTTCACTTTCTTTTCTTCGCCCACCTGGACTTCGGACGCCTTCATGGCCGCCACGATCCGGTCCACTCCCAGGGCCGCGCCCATAGCCGGAGTTTCCTTGCCGCCCAGCATTTTTATCAGGCCGTCATACCTTCCCCCGCCGCCCAATGCGGCACTGGTCGTCCCGTCCTTGTTATCCTGGCAGATCTCAAAAACCGTGCGGGTGTAATAATCCAAGCCGCGCACCAGGTAAGGGTTAAGCCGGTAAGGCAAGCCAATCTCTTCCAAATATTCCAAAACTTCCTTAAAGTGCGCCTTGCATTCGTCGCAAAGATGATCGACGATCTGGGGCGCCTGCGTCCTGGCGTTCTGGCATTTGTCTTCCTTGCAATCCAGAACCCGGAGCGGATTTTCCTTTATCCGGCGCTTGCAGTCGGCGCAAAGCACCGATTCGCGGCTGCGCAGATAGCTGGCCAAAGTCTTGCGGTAATACGGCCGGCAAATAAGGTCGCCAATACTGTTGATCTCAATGGTGATGTTATCGATCTTGAGCTCCTTGAGGATATTGTAATAGATCTGGATGACCTGCGCGTCGATTATTGCCGTCCCTTCGCCAATAACCTCGAAACCCAGCTGCCAAAATTGGCGGTAGCGACCGGCTTGGGGTCTTTCATGGCGAAAAAACGGCCCCCAATACCAAAGTTTGACCGGCTGCGGCCAGTTGGCCATGCCGTGCTCCAAATAGGCCCGCACGATCGAAGGCGTGCCCTCGGGCCGGAGCGTCAGCGAATCGCCACCCT
>JALOQL010000111.1 GCA_025453415.1 Minisyncoccota bacterium | reverse complement strand
AGATTTTTATATTCCGGGTAATTTTCGCGGAGAATGTTTTTCCAGGTTGCGGTTTCCTTGCCGCCGCCGATGTCGGTCTTTCCATAAACCAAAAGCACGGAAACCGTGCTTTTAACTTTATTTAGCGCCACTATACAACGGCTGCCCGACCCGTGGCGGGATTCGTTGGTACCGGCAACCTTGAATTCGGCCTTGCAAATCTTAATATCGGCCGAATCGATGATCGTTTTGGCAATGTTTCTTTCAAACAGAACATCAAAGCTCTGGAATTCACGAACCAGCGTTTCAAGCGTAATATCCCAGGCGCGGCCGTACTTTTTGTTGAAAGTCTTGATGTAATGTTGTTCGGCGAATTTTTCGATTATTACCGCGTATTTGGCCATATCGGTTAAAAGACAAAGTCCGGGTCTTCCTGCGTGATCAATCCGTAGGGAATTATTTCGTTTTCCTCGCAAATTTTATAGGGCAGCTGGTTGTGCGTGAACGCCACGATTTCATTGGTTTTTTTATCTTTCCATTTGTCCGAGATCTTTTTAATCAGGGACAATTCGGCTTCGCTAATCTGGTCGTTTTTATCCGGGGAGCGGCCTTCGTTTTTCGAGATCAATATCGGCCCGTCCGCCGTCCTATCGATCGCGATTTGGCCGTTATCCTCCATCTCGTCGAGAGCGCGAAAATACATATCCGGCACGGGACCGTATTGGATTTTGCGGTACTGCATGCCGCTCATGCTTTGCAATTTTTTATAAAACCACCCAAAATCGGCCAGATATAACAATTTGGCAAGTTTGGTCTTGGTAATTTGGCCGTCAGAATTCGCGGCGTGGCGTAAATAAGCCAAGATCATCTGCTTGTACTTTTCGTAATTCTGCGCCATGCCCTGTTTTAAATTGTCCAGCGGTATGCCGAAAATATCAGCCAGTTTTTGAGCTTCTTCGAGTGACAGGTCGCGCTCTCCCTGCTCGATCGCGATATAAGTTGCCCGTGATATTCCCAATTTCTGCGCCATCTCGGCCTGGGAAATATCCCGCGCAATCCGGCTTTGCTTAATAAAGTCAAAATAAGCGTTGGCCATATTTTTGTGATTATAAGGTTACCCTAGCAAATATGTCAAATTTGTCAACATAAAATGTCAAAATAATTTACAACCGCACACTAGCGTGATCGCAAAAAAATGCGGGGGTCAGACCCCCGCATTGTAAATATTAACTTTTGTATTCCATCCCGTTGACCTAGTAATCGGCGTATTTTATCGGGGTTTGGCCCCCGACCGGCCAATAGCTTTTGACCGACTTTCCGACATATTTTTGGCGCATCGCGTCGGTAAAAATGCGGGGGTCGGACCCCCGCACAATAATCTTCGCCTCAACCGCTGAGCTTAAGCCTGGGATCAACATATTCCGCCCGTGTTTCGGCTTTATTCGTATTATTTCTTTTTATATCTTGTCGCCGGTCCCTGGCCGGACTTCTCGATCAATCCGTATTTTACCAAGAGCGCGACAGTCTTTTTTATGGTAGGCAGGGGCGATCCGCTTTTTGCTTCTAGTTCGGAAACGCTCAATAAATTTCCCGAGGCAAATGATTCAAAGATTTTCTTTTGCGTTTCCGAAAGTAAACTTTCGGGATTATTCCCTTTCAGAAGCTCAAGCGCTTTTTGCGCCTGGATTAAAGCGCAATCCAAAAAGAACATCAGCCACGGTTCGATGTTTTCGTTGTCAGTTTTATGGTTTTTCTGCGTTTTGCGCAAAGACAAATAATATTCGGACTGTTTTTCTTCAATGATTTCCTCGAGCGAAACGTAGGGCGCGTACATATATCCGCTTTGCAGCATCATCAGGTTGATAAGGGCGCGCGAAAGCCGCCCGTTTCCATCCTGGAACGGGTGAATTGCCAAAAATTCAAAGATAAAATTGGCGATCATGACCGAAGGATGGATATCCCTTTTTTCCCGCCCCGCCTTGAGCCATTCGATCGCGTCATCCATTTCCTTTTTTACCAGCCAAGGCGGCGTTGGGGCAAAAAGTATCTTTTTTATTTCCCCTTTTTCCACTATCGCCACCGTGTTGTTCTTTGACTTGTATTTTCCGCGATGCAGATTATCTTTTTCTGAAAATTCAAGCAAAATGCCGTGCAGCTGCAAAATCACGCTTTCGCTTATCTTTAAAGAGGGGTAAAAATCAAAAATTCGACCCAGCAAATTGGCATATCCGGCAACTTCCTGCTCATCGCGGTTTTTCGGCGCCGACTGGTTCAATCCGCGCAAAAAACGATCGACTTCTCGGTCGCTCATTTTTGAGCCTTCGATGCGGGTGGACGATCCGGTGCTGGTAATGATCACCGAACGCTTCAACTGTCCCAAAATCCGCGGGTTTAAAGCCAGCGATCCGCTCCATTTCCCCTTCATTTCATCGATTTGGGCAATCTTAAAAAGGATCGCATTGGTTAGCACTATTCTTTTGTTCAACCGGTCTTCCTTCATATATTTTCAGATATATCCGATTGTATCCGATTTTATCCGAAAAATCAAGCTTTCCGTATTGCGCAACAAAAGGCGGTTTCTGGTATATTACTCTATTCGCATAACACTATGAATTCGAACTGGTTAAATGAAATTTAACTAATTTCATGGTTTTGGAAAAAAACAGGGGGCTGACCCCTGCATTTTAAAGTTGACTAATCGGAAGAAATCGATAAGATAAAGCAAAAGTTAAACAGCTCTTAAGGAGGAGTAAAAATAAAGGAAGCTTTAAAGGAAGGGGAAATATTTTCGGGGAGCAAGGAGTTGGCGGAAATTCTAATGAATGCCGGGTGCGAATTGTTTTTTGCGGGCGATGCGAAAAGTGGCATTGGCGGCAAAAAACTCGACGAACTCGCACCTACGACCAAGTTTCGATGCGGAAGCATCTACCTTGTCATGCCGTTGATACCCAGCGGGTCAACGAGAGATTTGGAAATGCTACGCTGGAGGAAAGACCCTTCGACGATCCCGCAGGCGTTTTTAATAGCGAATTATAATGATTCGCGGATTAAGAATATCGTCCCGTGTGATCCAATATCGCAGGTAATCCCCGTAGGGAGCGAGTACTTGCCGGTGATCTTGGTTATCTTCGGTGAGACCGGCATAACTGTGTCGATGTCCGATGATTTGGTGGGCAGCGCCGAGATCGACTATGGGAACGTCTTGGAGGTAATGAGATCGATCAAAGTGGAAACCCGGGCCGCAGTTTGAAGCGACGGGGCAGCCATAAGACCAAAAGCATTCCTGGTGTAGTGTAAAGGGAGTCACAGGGCATCGCAAACGACCTTTTTTTAT
>JALOQL010000021.1 GCA_025453415.1 Minisyncoccota bacterium | reverse complement strand
CTCCTCCTTCGCTGAAGCTACGGACGGACAAGTAAATCCCTTACCTCCTCGATCGGAAGCGTCAGGCCGATGGATCTTTTGCCGATCTTGGTTAGTTTTCGGATTTTTTTGTCTTTCATGTTGTTATATTTTGTTACTTACCTTGTTACGTAACATGTTACTTACCCAATCCCAAGCTAAAAACATGTTCCTTATAATGACTGACAACGTGCGTCACAGCATCGATAAGCGTCTTCAAAACGAGGAAAATCAAAATCGATCCCGCGGCTCCGAAAATAAATCCGGCGGGTATCGCGAACAATATTGTAAGATGCATCGGGATTATCCGCGCGTAAGGACCGATCATCACCGTTCCGATATTCTGTTTCTCCTCCGCCCAAGGCCGGTTGTAAAGATAGGAGAAAAGATGATTCAAAAAAAATATCGCGGACACCGTAAAAAGATATTCCGCTCCCCGGTTATCCCCGGCCATTGAAAACATGCCGGCTAAAAATGCAAAATAAGCGGCGTGAAAAATTCCGTAGTGGAACAGAAAGAAAAACGCGGTCTGTATCTGCGTTCCCCGCGTCGGGAGCGGCTGTTTGCCGTTGATCTTAAAACCTTCGGTGGAGAAATTTTTCAGCTGGAGTATTTTTATAAAATTGAAAAAACCGATTGTCACGCTTTGCTGCCAGTAAACAAGCATGACGCTAGGCAAACTCCAGTGCTCGACGACGGCAAAATAAGCCGTTGCCAAATTGGACAGCAAAAGCACGTAAAGCGACGGGTCCCTAAGGGACGAATTTACCAGTAAGCGCCGCTCTTCCGCGATCGTAAGTTTCTTTTCACGGCCGATATTGGTATTTTCCGTTTCCATTCTATTATTTTCGCCGATTTTGGGAGATTAGGCCAGATATAACCGGAACGCCTAATAATACTTCTCGATCCCGCCAAAGCCAAACTGCTTGTTAGCGGCAGACTTCTTGATGAGATTTTCCAGCCGTTTCTTGAATTCTTCGGGCCGGGAGCGCGCGCCCTCGACATAGCCGATGCGGATCCGCCGGTAGACGGGCGAGTATTTTTGGAAATTTTCCCAGGCCGCCTTGTTGGCTTTTATCCTTTCCATTATATCCGGCGGAAACACGAATTCCTTGGCCAGTATCGGCGCCACCGTGGCGCGCACCGAAAAGATCACCCTTCCCTCTTTGACCAGCCAACGCAGCCGCTCGATATTTGCCTGCGAATAACCGCTCTTTGGATTGCGCGGCGTAAACCTCTGCGCCGTGGAATTTTCATCCAGTTTTTTGACGGTGCTATCGATCCACCCAAACGCCAACGCCTCCTCCACCGCCTCATTATACCCAATCCTCCCCCTCCCCGATTTTTTATTATGATACACCAACCAAACCTCCTTTTCTTTGTCATGGTTCTTCTCCAACCACTTGCGCCAATCTTCCCTGTTGGTGATATTTAAAATTTCGCCGATTTTCATATTGATAAAATAATACGGCAAACAGCACCGTCTTGCAAGAAAACAAAAACAGGGGCAATCCCCTGCTTTTTTGTTTCCACGAATCAGGCTTCGACAATAACTTCGAAACCGCCGAACGCCATCCGGTTCATATCGAAAGGCATCGGCATATCCTTGTATTTGGGATCGTTCATCATCGGGTCTTTCATCACTTCGGCATTTATCCGGTTGCGTTCGGCCCGCGATTCGTACACGATGTATGAAAAAACCACGATTTCGTCGGGTTTGGCCCCGACAATTTTTGGAAACGTGACTTTGATATCTTTGGGTTCAAGATCGTCCCCGACGCTTTCAACATATTCCAAAGCGCCATGCTTTTTCCAAACCTCCGCGCCCCTTGCGGCCATTTCCTTGTACGCCTCCAAATTCGCTTTGGGCACCACCAACAAGAAACCGTCAACGTATTTGGCCATATCATGATATTAAAAAATAACTGCGACACTCGACCTTTTGGAAAACAGGAACCTGTTTCCGATAATCCCACATTTGGAATTAAACTGGCGTGAATTCAAAAAACAAACAGGGACACCCCTGTTTGTTTTTTGCTTGCCTGAAGTCATGCCTACCGCGGCCGGGCAAACACCTGGACCGCGATCCAGACATTGCGGCCTTTGAAGTTCCCGTAGGCGGCGGCAATGCCGATCTCGGCATATGACGCCGAAAGGATGTTGGCCTTGTGGCCGGGGCTGTTCATCCAGCTGTTCACGATCTGGGCTCCCGTTGAATATGTTCCCCAGGCAAGGTTTTCACCCAGCGCCCACCACCGGTAACCGTATTGGTTGACCAGGTTGACCATGGTCTTCCCGTCCGGCGAGCTGTGGGAAAAGTACTGGTATTTGAACATATCCGCCGCGCGTTCAGCCGCCACTTTATCCAAAGTGGCATTCGACGCCAGCCGGCGCGATGAACCCAAAACCGCGGTCCGGGCATTGTTGGTAGCGACAAAAATTTCGTTTTTCATCCGCAGTTCGGCATCGGTCGGAGCCAAAGCGCTGGCAGCCCCGACGCTGTTTGTCGACGAAGCAGCGGGCGCCGGAACCGGATTCTGCGGCGCCGGCGGCGGCAACGGAACGGGTACGGGCACCACCGGCTTGGCCACCGGAACCGGAACGGGCGCGGGCACCACCGGTTTTGGCGTCGCTACCGGCACCGACGGAACGACCGGCGTTGCCTTATCCGGTACGTTGACGACCGGCGCGGGCGCGGGAATGACCGGAACCACGGGAACGGTTGGCTTCTGAACCGGAACCGGCGCGACGGGCGCACTTGTACCCGAAACATTCATCTGCGTTCTCATCGAAATCGTACTGGCCGCCGAAACCGTCGTGGCCAAAACCGAAAAACACACCGCAAACAGGATTATTGTTTTTTTCATAAGCAATTTCTTTTCATTGGCCGGGATTTTGAATGTTAGCACCACACTAACTTAATTTTGCGGATTTAGCAGGATTTATTTGGCCAAGATTCTAGGCGCGAAGAGCGTGATGTAGTCCATGCACTACATTAGCGACGAGCAACGACGAAGATTGGCCAAATAAATCCTGCCCTCCGGGAACATTGAAATTCGGCCATTTTCCGCTTCACTCCTCCTCAATGTACCGCAGAGGGTACAATTTCGTTGTCGCTCATTGAAACTGGCCGGATTTGAATGTTCTAAATCCGCAAAATTAAGTTAGTGTGGTGCTAGAAAGCATCCTTTTTAATCCAATTGCGCCGGACACGCGCAACACCCGGAAATATTACCGGCAGCCGCCAACCTCCCTGCAAAGAAACAAAAAGAAGCACGTCTGCGCTTCCAAGGAAAAACCCGCGAAACAATAAGTTGTGACATAATTCCGAGATATCGGAATTGTATCAATGTCGGGCCTCCCTCCTAACATTGTTTTTTTCGGATAATCCGCGTCGGTACCTGCAATCTTATCCGAACCATGTAGGACATGTCAACCTTGCTTATTTTTAATTTTTTGCCAAAAATACTATATTGGAAGCAACAAATTAAAATAGCAAAAACATGGAACCCAACAAAACCGACAGCGACGCCGACGACGAGTACGCCGCGGAAGCGAAAAAGCGCTGGGGTGGCACCATCACCTACCAGCAATCGCAGGAGCGCGCGGGTAAAATGAGCAAGGAAGACATCGCCCGCATCCGAGCCGAAAGCGACGCGCTGCTCAAGGAAATCGCCGCGGCCATGCCCAAAGGGCCGAAAAGCCCGGAAGTCCAGGCGCTCATTGCCCGACACTACGAAAGCCTGAAGCATTTCTACGAACCGAACCTGGAAATGTACCGCGGCCTGGGAAAAATGTACGCCGACGATCCCTTGTTCTCAACGACATTCGAAAAGTACGCGCCGGGAATGGCGGAATTCATGCACCAGGCCATCGACCATTTCTGCAACCCCTTTAAAAACAACCCCGCCTAGGCGGGGTTTTGGTTTATAGCGGTTACAGCGAAAATATTTGCTTCAAGGTGGTCGAGATATAGCAGGAGCCGTAGGCGATTCCCTTTATTGTGCCTCCCGCAGCATCGTCATATTCGGCCGCGCAAATCGCTTCGCGGTAGATTTTCCACGCATCCATGGCTTTTTTCAGATTAGCTTTTTCGCTCTCGTAATAATTTGCCGCATCGGGCCACTCCCGGGTAAGATCGTCCAAAGACGCCAATCTCCGGACATACCGGCTTTCAAGCAACTCGTTATAGCTTTTGCCGGCGGCAATCAGGCACTCGTTCATATCGAAAGTGGTAAAATTAGTTTTTAGGCAATCTTCCTGCTCCCGGTATATTTTCAATGCCGCTTCTCTTGTTTGCGCATCCGAGCGTGCGCCCGGCCCCGCGGAAAACGAAGCAAAAAAATCGCGCTCTATTTCCGGCGTTGCCTCGGTTTCTTCGGCGGTCACGACCGGCGACAATTCCGTCTTTTCCGATATTTGTTCCGACGCTTCTTTGGCGATTACCGGTTTTTTTATCGCAACAGTCTGCGTCAAAGAATCAACTTGCCAAACCGTATCATTTATGTAAGAAATCAACCCACCTCCGACCGCGCCGGCAAACACGGCAACTAAAATCATCTTCGACCAATCCGATCTTCCTTTTTTTAGAAACATTTTATTTTAACGGCGAATTGAGCCGTTTGTTATTTCGTAAAACACTATTTTATACCCGTCCGGGTCGCGAATGACAAATTCGCGGTGGCCCCACGGCCAATTCCGGGGCGTTGTTGACGGCTTAAGCCCCTTGCCGATCAGCGACTGGTAATGATCGTCGATCCCTTCAACTTCAATATTGATATACAAACCCAACCCCTTTGGTTCACCGAAAGCATCCTTGTGGAACGACGCATCTTGCTCCCTGGCGGTCTCTTTGGCGTTGAATCGCAGTTTCATCGGACCGAGCATCATCTCCGTAAAATTACCATCTTGTCGCGTTTTTTGGAAGCCAATTTTGGAATAAAAATCGACAGTTGCGCCGATATCGCTCACATAAAACCCGAGAATGTTGATATTTTTGAGCATAAGCCGTAATTTATTCAACTGGCAAAATACCTCGGGGCTTTTCCCCAGGGTAGTTTATTCCAAATTGGCCGGCATTTTATAATTATTTACCGTAAAGCTGGCTATGGGTTCCGATTGCTTTAAAAATCACATCCCCATTTGACAACTCTTCGAAAAGCGCCCGCCAGTCACCATTTACATTAATGCTCCTCAATCCTTTCATTTTCCCAGTCAACTGATGGTTATTCAGAATAATATTGAATTTATCTCGCGCGAATATTCTGAGACGCTCTTTTAATGCCTCCCTTACGTTCTCCGGCGCCTTGCCCTGCTGTTTCAAAAATCTCTCGCTATACCCGATTTTCATATTTGCGATCTTTATTATCAAGCCACTTTATCGCCTCTTCAGCATCGGAAAACATGGGTGAAACCCTGCCCGCCTTAATATCCGCGTCGGCTTCGGCTAATTCTTTCAAAAGCCATTTCGACGGTTCTTCCAAATTGACATTTAATTCCTTGTCGCGCACAAAACCGCGCAAAAGCACGTTGAGCACGTCGCTCAAGGAAAGTCCCATCCTCTTGGCAATGTCCTGGGCCTCGGCTTTGATCTTTTTGTCGGTTTTGAAGTTGATTATTGCTTCCATATTTTTATATACGTTATATATACATCGTATATTTTTGATACCGGCCTGTCAAGCCCGCTTAACGAACCCACCCCTTTCTTTCGCCGAGGTCTGACCTCGGCAAACCAGCCCTCGGCAAACCAGCTTATTGAGATTCCTGCATATCGTCTTTATCTTGCTTATTAAATTTCGTCCGTCAATGAAAATGATATTTTCCATAGAGTTACAGGAAACCCCAGCGGACCTTTCGGCTGGCTGGGGCGTTGATTTAGTTACCATATCATGGTTGCCATTAACGTCAAGTTAGAAATTAACCAATTTTTTCTCGGCGGCGCTCGTATTAAAAGGCAAGATCTCGGCTTTCACACCAAGATCCCTCACCCGCCGCGCGATAAGATGGGCAAACTGGCTCCCGAAATTAAGGATAATTATCATAAATAATTTACGACTTATTAATGATTTCCCGGAATTCGGCAAGATTGCGCACTAGATAGTCGGGCCTTGCCGCTTTCAACCGCCATTTCGCATAATAACCATCCGTTATGGCAACGGTACAAATTCCCAACTCCTTGCCGATCTCGGTTTCTTCCGGAGAGTCACCGATGATAATCGCGTCCTTTGGATTGCAACCGCTAATCTCCAGATAGTACCGCAGTTTTTCTTTTTTATTCCGATTCTTCAAAGTATTGCCTCGAACATGGTTCGCCAATAATTCCGTCACCAATTGGTCCATTCCGAGCCGTTTAAGCTGCCCGGTTATTCCCTCGACAGTGTGATTGCTTAAAATTACCGTGGCGATACGGTTTTTCCGAAGCCATTCAAGCAACTGCTTCGCACCCCTGCGGGTACGGCATTTTGCCGCCCTTGTTTCGTAGAAAGTATGTAAAACTTCGCCAACTTCACGAGATTTAATCTCCAACTCTTCGCGCCTGCAGCCATGCTGCACATAAAAATTTATTGCCGGAATGATGATCGTATCCCGGTATGTTTTGAGATCTACCGGTTTTCCGCCGAATGTTTTGAGCACATGGTTATCCGCATCCATGCAGGCGCGGGCATCCGCAAGCAAAGTACCGTTGAAATCAGAAACGGCGAGCTTTTTCATGAATTAATTCCCACCCCTTACCGCCGCGGATGGATTGAAAAATGTTATTATTTCCCGTGTTTCACTTGCCCTACCGTTTGATTGTGCCAAACTAAATCTCGCGCAAAATCATTGTTTTGGTAAAAACAATTTTTGAAAAAGCTCTTCTCCTTTTTGTTGCAATTTTTTTTCATCTCCAAAAGCCAATAATTCATCACCATTCCAACTTCCTCCGACTGGAGCAAGAATTAACTCCGTCAATCTCTTCGAAATCTCCTCTTTTTCATTGAGCCCCTCTGCTGAATAAAAATCATTAATAAGCCGAAATATTTCCGGCTCATTCTTTTCCAAAAAATCGACTGCGAGCTTCTCACCCATGAATTGCATATTTCTGACGTTAAAGTATGTCTCAATTAGCCAATAAATGTTTGCGTTGAGCAATAATCTGCAAAGCAGCGGCGCCTTTTCCGTGCGTCCTTTGATTTTATCGAAAATGTGTTTATGCCCGTGACGGGTAAGCGCGATTTCATGCGCGGTGATGCCCGCAGATTTATGCTTGTTGTGGCGTCGGGTTAGTTTCTGAAGCTCTTGCCTCACCTTCCCCGCGGGATCATGAATTATTCTTGCGCCTAAAAGAGCCGTTTCAAAACCTTCCGCAAATTTTAACTTCTTGATTTCTCCGAGCGTTTTAATGTTAAAATCGACCGGGATGCCATTGATATAAAAATGCAAACTTTCGATATCGCTGTCTTTAGTTCTTAAAATTACAAATAGGTCGTAATCGCCGGTCAAAAAATCGTCGTGTTGGCGTGAACTTCCATATTCAAGCAAACCTAAAACATTTTTATTCGATTTAAGCGCAATCAGCATTCCTTCGATTGTTTGCATTTCTATCTTCATAGCAACGGATTGTTATCGATTTCCTTTCGCGCGATTGTGAGTCTTGCACAACATTTGGCAGTTTTTAATCGCGGTCGCGCCGCCTTTGCTCCAGGCCGCCACATGATCGGCGTCCATTTCGGCGAGCTTCCAAGCCTTGCCCTTGTTGGCATCATGCCCAATAGCGCAATTCGGGCAGTTTGAAATTTCTTTCTTTTCGGCCGCAGCGGTTTGCGTCGCGTAAACCGTTTTCTTGGTTGCCTCGTCAAAAACACGCACCTCAAGCAATTTCGTGTCTACCGAGCCGCCAAGAATGTACTCAAAAATTCCCTTGCGATTTTTTATATACGGATCGCCGTAAAGCTTTTGCACTTCTTTGGACACTTTAGCCGGATTATAAGCCTGCTTATGATATTCTTCATATAGCCGCCCCCATTCCAATCCGCACATTTCGCTTTCAACATCGGTGAAGACTCCGGAAACCCAATCAATCACGCTGTTAAAGTAGATTTTCAATTCAGTAATGTTTTTGTCGTAACGATGACGGCTCATATAATCACCAATATTGCCTTTACTGGCCCAATCAAGAGCGCGCTCCCAAAAATCCTGCCGGCTGGCACTGCCTTTTATATATGCGCTCCATTTTTGGATGTTGGCATTTTGGCTGTTGCTGAACTCTTCTTTGCCGCGCGTCACAAACGGCCCGGAATATACGGCATTGAGCAATTCCTGTTCATTGAGCGGCACCCCGGCGATATTGATCGTTTTAAACCATTCCTTTATCTCGCTTTCCTTCCCCTCGCATTCGTAAATCAAAAGTTTTGTTTCCCAAATTTTTGCTTTTTTGTCGGCAGCAATCCCGCTAAAATTTTGCGGCATGCCGTTTTCGTCTTTAATGGCAAATTTGTCATTCACGAAACGGCCCACGCTGGTGATGCGCTGTTGTCCGTCCAAAACTTCCAGCTTCCCCTCGCTCACTTTATTGAAATAGATTAAACCCAGCGGATAACCTTTAAGGACCGATTCGATGACGGCCGCTTCTTTTTTCCCGCCGTCTAAAGCATAGATATAATTGCGCTGATACTCCGGCTGGATAGTTAATTTACCGGACAAACCAAACAACCCCTTGCCCTCCAATTCGTTATAAACAAACCCTTCGCAAATGTCTTTAACCGTAATGTCGGTTTTTAGAGTTGTTTTCATATTTTTTTATAATTTAGCCCGCGCCTTAAGAACAAATCACTCATTATTTCCCAAACTTTCCTGCATATACCGGTAAACGATTGAAATAATTTCACGTATGTCGTCGTTGGCGTTTTTATAAACCAAATTATCAAAAGCAGTATCTTTCAATTCGCGGATCGGATCGCTGACCAGCGCATGAATAAACGATTGAGTAGCGCCGTTAACGCCGCCAAAATCCAAAACAACTTCGTCGCCTTTTAATAACGAAGGTATAATTTCTTCGATTCTCACTTTTTTGGCAATATCTTTATTTTCGGCAAAATCGCCGGCGATTTTTCGTATTATTATTGTTTTTTTCATATGAATCTCGGCTCTTTATATTTTACCCGTTTTCGTTCTCGTATCGCTTTATCGTATATTTCACCGATCTTGTAAAGCAAATCATTGAATTCCCGATTTTCGTCAAGCGAAATGTCTACCGCCACCAACGTTCCCCGAAAACTCGGAGCATTATCGGTTTCATTGTGCGAATCGCGGGTCGGATCGGCGTATAATCGAGGCATTCCCTTGATGCGTTTTTTGTGTTTAAGCAAGGTATATTCGGAATTTCCGCTATATATCGCAAAATAATTACGCGTGATCTTGGCGAGGGATTTAATGAAAAATAATCCGGCGCCCGCGTTTTCAGCCGTACCTCCTTCCCTGCGGGTGGTACCGGTAATTCCCGGAGTTAGCGCCAAACGTATCGCTTCAATATCGGTTTTGGGATGCCAGCATTCCCGCAAGCTTTTCCAAATGCCGATACCGGTATCGCAAATGCCAATACTTACGCGGTTGGTTTTTTTATAATATTGAGCGGCAACGATTGCCCCGTCTTTCGCGAATGCATGCTCAAGCACATTCCGCACCAATTCGCCGATAACATATTTGACGACTCTCGCGTTTTTTTCCGATAAATGCAAAAGCGGAATCATGTCCGCGATGAAACGGGATTGGTCTTCCTGGGTCTTAATGATCTGGACCGGCACAAATCGCCCCGCTTCTTCCTTTTTGTTATAGATAAAAGGCGAAGGCGTTTTAACCAAATCATACAGCCCCATCCGATCCAAATATCTTCCCGTTTCCGGAATTCTGCCCACGATTTCCGAATTTTCTTTGCCCGCCTTGATCGCCAATGCGGCAACCAAAACCAGATTCGCGGGATGAACCGTAACCCACTTGTCATGCGCTGAAATTTCCAATTTATCGGGTTGCGACAAATCAAGCGATTTCGCAAAAGCCGAGAAATTGCGCAAATTGCCTTGATTTGATAAAAAAATTTTCATGCCGTCATTTTACCCGTAGGGTGCTTTTTTGTCAATAAGCACCCTACGGGGGCATTACATGGTTATTCCCCGATCATTTCATCCCCTCCCGCCCCTCCTCAGTGTAATTTGTTTGCTTTGATCCTGGATGTGTTTACCCAAAGTTTACACCCCCGCAAACATCTTTAACGGTAATGTCAGTTTTTAAAGTCGTTTTCATTTTATTTTTTCTTATGCTTAATCAAAATTCTTTTATAAATCACGACGCCATTTATTGTGCCAGACATATTTATATTTTTGTCCCAACCATCGGGTCGCCCATAATCATATGAACAACCAATAATCTCAAACTGGTCAGGATTATATTTATCCAAAAAACTAATCGGAACCCCCATCACCCCCTCATAATCACTCGGGATGCCATCGGTAAATGGCACCTCGATCGCATCATAATTATCGTATTTATAATAAGATTTTTTGCCTTTAATCTCTTTGTGTTTACTGTATTTCAAATTGTCATCCAAAGTCATGAGTGGTAATGGTTGGTGACGACGGCCGTGGTCGAGATTAGTAAGCCACAAACAACTATTAGTGGCAACAATTCTATTTCCATTTTCGTCTATTCGAGCCTCTGTTCCATATAAGTCATAGGTTTTTGGCACAATAAATCCAGAAATCCATCTTCCCATTCCATTACCAAGCCATATTTCATTTTTTTTAATTTTTTGGAATATCTCTTTATAAGTGATGCAATTAATATTTCCTATAATTAAAAACTTTTTGTTGTAATCAAAGAGCTGCTTGACGTATTCTCGAAACAGCGAAAACGGCGGATTGGTAACCACGATATCGGATTGTTTTAGAAGATTAATACATTCGTCGCTACGAAAGTCACCATCGCCTTCCAGCGGCGTCCACTCGTTATGTTTGTTCGACTTCAACTGCTGGGCGATATCTTCCAGGTTGAATTCGCCGTCGCCGTTTATGTCGCGCACTTCGTTGATAATAAATTTGTTGGCAGTTACCTTGGGGCGGCCTTTTGCTTTTTTGATAGTTTTATCAGTTCCAAACAACCCTAATTGCGTGTTGGCTACGGGCGAGGGTTTATAGCTGGTGGTGATGAGCTGTTTTAATCCGAGTTTGTTGAAATTGAGCACGAAATAGCGAAAAAAATTGCTCTCGTACGGGTCATCGCAGTTGCAGTACACCACCTTGCCACGGAAAACATTCGGGTTGTAATCCAAATAAGCTTCAATCTCTTTTTGAATATCAGCATACTGGGTATAGAACTCGTCGTTCTTCGCCCTTTTCGCGTTGGTGAGATTGCTGTTTGCCATATTTAATTCCTATAATCTCTGATCAGCAGGCCGCCTTTGACTCTTTTAACG
>JALOQL010000020.1 GCA_025453415.1 Minisyncoccota bacterium | reverse complement strand
CGGCATGTATTTATCTATCTGCCGGCCAACATAAACCCCGGCCGCGCTGATTCCCGCCTTGGCGCCGTCCAAAAGGCCGCCAGGCATAAAAACAATGCCCAGAACGACTATCAGCACCAATATGGCCACTTTGAACAATCCTTTGGCGATCTTGAACATTGTTTGGGTATCAATTATCGAACAAAGTTTCCGCGCTTGACGTGCCGGAAGCCAAATCTTTTGCCGCCATCAACCTTTTTAAGGTTTTTTCCCGGCCCAGGACGTCCGCCATTTCAAACGGCCCGATCGACATCTTCTGGCCACACAACGCCACGCGCAACGGCCACAGCAAGTATCCGCGGTCCTTTTCCGGCTTACCTTGAGCCAGATTGAACCCGGCAATGCGCGACATGACAATTTCTTCCAGTTTTTGTCGGCCCCAATCCCCCGTCTCTATTTTAGAAAACAAATTTATTAATTCGTCAAGAGCATCCGCGATCTCCTTAAGGGTTGCGTCTTTCCACTTGAGCAAATCCTTGTCATAGTCCAGCTGGCCGGTAAAAAAATACCCCGACAGATCCACGATCTCGGAAAGCTTCTTGAGGCGCGGCTGCTGATAGGCAACGATCTTTTCCAAAAATCCTGGTTCGATGATTTCGGCGGTCTGCCGGTTTTTATAATCTTGGCCCTCCTTGGAAACCAGGCCGGCTTCGATGAAATACGGCAAGCATAATTCGGCCAGTTGCGCCGGAGTTTTTTGACGAATATAAAGGCCATTGAGATAGTCCAAGCGCACCGGGTTGAACACCGCTCCCCCTTTCTGTACCTTGTCCAGGGAAAAATCCCGCAATAATTCTTCCATAGAATAAATCTCTTTTTCCGTGCCCGGATTCCATCCTAGAAATGCAGTGAAGTTTATCAAGGCCTCAGCAAGATATCCCTGGCGCCGATATTCGGTGATGGCTACCGCGCCGTGCCTTTTTGACAATTTGCTGCGATCGGCGCCCATCACGATCGGCAGGTGCGCGTAAACCGGCATCTCGATGCCCAGCGCTTCCTGCACCAGGATCTGTTTCGGAGTGTTGGAAATATGGTCCTCCCCCCGGATCACATGAGTGATCCCCATTTCGCAGTCATCCACCACGACCGTGAAATTGTACAGCGCATTATCCAAATCCTTGGCAATCACAAAGTCGCCGGTGAGCGAACAATCGAACTCGATCCGACCGCGCACAATATCGTTAAAAGCGATCTTTTTTTTCGAGCCCCGGAAACGGACCACTGCTTTCCTCCCCTGCCGGATCAGCTCTTCGGCTTGGGCACGCGGCATTTCGAAACACTTGCCCGAGTAAATCGGCGCTTCACCGCGCGACATCTGGTATTGTTTTTGCGCTTCCAATTCATCCTGGGAACAAAAACACCAATAGGCTTTATTTTCATCCAAAAGCCTTTGCAGATAACGCTTATATATCTCCCCTCTTTGCGACTGGTAGTACGGGCCCTCATCCCATCCCAACCCGAGCCATCTCAAACCGTCGATTATATCATCGGCAAATTCTTTCTTTGAGCGCTCCCGGTCCGTATCCTCCATGCGCATCACGATTTGGCCGTCATGCTGACTTGCGTACAAGTAATTAAAAAGTGCCATGCGTACCGTACCGATATGCATGTAACCCGTCGGGGAAGGCGGCATCCTTACTTTCATCTTTTTTAGTTGTTTCTCGTTATCGGTTGTCATGACGACTTACTATCACTTGTTGAGGTATTTGACAATACGGTCCGCGATCACCTGGCCGGCCTGTGGCCGGGCGAATTGCGCCGCGGCCTCCGACATTGCCGCCAGGGTTTCGGGCGACGACAAAAGGTCGTGTACCCGCTCCAGAAACAGATGGTTGGTGAAATTGCTTTCCTCCATCACCAGTGCCGCGCCGGTCTCGGCGTAAATGTAGGCGTTCTTCAACTGATGGTTCTGCGCCGATTCGGGCAAAGGTATCAGAATGCTGGGCTTTTTGGCCGCCGCGATCTCGAACACGCTCCCCGACCCGGCCCGGCCGATGATCAAGTCGGCAACCGCGTAGGCGTTGGCTAAAGTGCGTTCGTCGGCAAATCCAACCGGATGATAATAGCACAGCAAATCGCCAACCGCGGTGATCTTCGATTCCTTGGTCACCTGGTCTATATTTCTTGGCCCCGTAAGATGGACCACTTCGTAATTCTTCAAAAGCTCGGGCATCGCGTCCAAAACCTTGTCATTGATCCTCTGGGCCCCTTGCGAACCTCCCGTGATCAGGATCACCGGCCGGCCGCCTTTAAGCCCAAAAGCGCTTGCCGCTTCAACCTTAGAACCGCTAAGCAGCTCCAGGCGAATAGGATTGCCGACCAAAATTATTTTTTTTGTCGGTAAAAATTCGGTTTTCGGAAATGCCGTAAATATCGCGATCGCATAGCCCGCGGTTTT
This sequence comes from Minisyncoccota bacterium, assembly GCA_025453415.1. GTDB lineage: Bacteria > Patescibacteriota > Minisyncoccia > Minisyncoccales > UBA5738 > UBA5738. Next base: position 9,129 of record JALOQL010000020.1, on the reverse strand, counting down.
TTGGCTTACCAGACCCGGCACCACGTCGGATTCCTGCAAAAATACGGGAATACCCAGGATCCAGGCCGAAATCACCACCGGGAATGACCCGAACCCGCCCTTGGAAAAAACCAGATCGGGATTCAGGATGAACAGCCAAAAAAAAGATTGTAAAATACCCAGCGGCACTTTCACTGTTGCGTCGATGGCATTCTGAGCCATGGTCAATGGATCCAAATAGCGCCGGATCTTTCCCGACATGATGGTCCGCACCTTGACGCCTTCTTTTGATAATACCACTTTGCAAAAATTGTCCTTGGGCCCCAAATACGAAAGCGCGACCGCGCCGCCGTATTTCCGCCTCAGCTCGCGGATCACTCCCACAATCGGATAAATATGGCCGCCAGTGCCGCCGCCGGTAAATAATATCTTCATTTTCGTAACTTAGGAATTACTGACGTTTATAAAAATTATACGATATTTGGCGAAATTTTGAAACCCGAGCTGATCACTCTTCCCGCGGCGCGCGCCGCGAAATATTGGCAACCATCCCCACCGCAATAAGCTCCATCGCCATCGCCGTCCCGCCGTAGCTGATGAACGGCAAGGGCACGCCGCTGAGCGGTATCAGCCGGGCGGTAGAGGAAATGTTTATGAACGCCTGCAGGCAGATCCAGATCACCACGCCATAAACAACCAGCGACTCGAACTTATCGCCGCAATGGCGGGCCACCAAAAAACCGCGCCAGGCGAATACCGCGAAAAGCGCGATCAGCAGCAAGCACCCGAAAAAACCGATCTCGTGCGCGAAAGGCGCGAACACTGAATCGCCGATCAGCTCGGGCAGAACCGTGTACTTGGGCGACGATGATCCCAGTCCCTGACCGAATATCCCGCCGGAACCGACGATTATCAGCGCCTGATTGGACTGGAATCCTTTTCCCAGCGGATCGGATTCCGGCGAAAGCCACGAAGTCAAGCGCTGCATGCGGTAAGGCATGGTGACCACCAGCAGCGCCAACAGCCCCAAGCCCAGCAATCCTATCAGTGCCGTGTGTTTCAAAGGAGTCCCTGCCAAAAAATACATTGCGAACGCCACCACAGCTACAATGCCGAAAGTGCTCAAATCGGGCTGCTTTATCAGCAACAATCCGATCAACGCAACCACCACCAAAAAAGCCGCCAGATTATCCCGGGTTTCCCTTTTTGAGCCGCGCCGGGCCGGACTTGCCGCGCCGAAGCGCCCCGCCAACCAGCTGGCCAGATAGACGATGAACGCCAGTTTCAAAAATTCGGAGGGTTGAAAAGTCGCCACGCCCAGATGAATCCACCTTTGCGCGCCGCCCGCGGCAAATCCGATGCCCGGAACGAAAATCATGATCAAAAAAAGAACCGACGCCGCCAATAACGGCAGCGCGAACCGCCTCACGATCTCCATGGGAATCTTATAGGCGACAAAACCGAAAACTAGCCCCGGGAATATCCCCATCAACAGCTGATGCACGATCAGGTAGTAGCTGTCGTCATACTTGAACTGTGATAGCGACGCCGACGCGCTGGACAGGATAAGAATACCCAAAAGCAGCATTGCGCCCACGGATGCCAACAGCACTAAGTCTGGCTTTTTAGCTTGATCTTTGGTCATTTATTACGGAAGCCAACCGGGTCAGGCAAGTTTTATACTGGTTTCCCCGGTCCGCGTAATCCTTGAACATATTGTAGCTTGCCGATGCGGCGGAAAGCAGACATATTCTCCCGCTCTCCGTATTGGCAAAAACCGTTCTTACGGCATCTTCCATGTTGTCCACAAAATAGGGCCGCAAATTACCCAACCGCGCCCCTTGCCCGGACTCCCTGGCCCGTGACCGGATCTCCTCCCAAATGCGCTTCCCGGTGGTCGGAAACAGGACTAAAGTTTTGATATTGCTTTTCAGTATCGCATCAGCCAATTTTTCAAATGGCTGGTTGCGCTCGAATCCGCCGGCGATCAGCGTCTGCACCCGCTCGCCCAGGCTCGTGATAGCGGCCACGGCGCTTTCCTGGATCGTGGAAAGCGAGTCGTTGTAGCAATCAATGCCGTTAAAATTGCCCACCAATTCCAGTCGGTTTTCCAGCGGCTTGAAATTCGAGATCGCCTGGTTAATGGTCGCATCGTCTACCCCCAAAAGACGCCCGATTATCGCGCCGATCCTGGCATTCTCCAGATTAAAATCGCCGATAAGGTCGGTGTTACCGCCGAATTTCCAGTCGTACTCGTTGAAGGCAATCGTCCTCGCCGCCGACTCCTTAGCGATCAAACTCACCTCCTCGTCCCCGGAATTGTAAATCAAATAATCGTCTTTTGTTTGGTGGATAGCTATATTCGCTTTCGAGCGAATATATTCGCCAAAGTCTTTGTAATAGTCCAAGTGCTCCTGATAAAGGTTCAACAGCACCGCAATATGCGGACTACGCTTCAAATCGTAAAGTTGGTGCGCCGACAGCTCGCAAACAAAAATTGAATCCTTACCATCCTCTTCCAAATACGAAATCATCGGCGTACCGATATTACCCACCAAAAAGACCTTTCTCCCGGCCGCCTTCAATATCGAGTATGTGATCGAAGAAGTGGTGCTCTTCCCTTTCGTGCCGGTGATGCCAACCAGCATTCCCTGGGCTTGTTCGAAAAATATTTCGGTTTGCGAAGTGATCTTCCCCTGGTTGAATGCTTGTTCTATCTCAGGAATGTGGATTGGAATACCCGGGGATTTAACAACAATATCGTACTCATCCATTGATGCCAAATAGTGGCTGCCGCAAAAGATTTTGATCTCGGGGTGTTTTTCGACAATTTCCTTTATTTCGGGACCGATCAGATCGTACGGCGTCGCATCGGCCAAGCCGATCTCGCAACCGGGGCAGTTGTCCAAAAAAAAGCGCAGGCTTGCCGTACCTTCCCGGCCAAGCCCAAGAATCAATATTTTTTTGCCCGCTAAACGGTTCAAGTTCATATATTTATGATGTATTTTAACACGAAACCGCACTGCCAAAAAATGGTTTTCCGTAGGCCGGCCAAAGTTAAAAGGAGGGGTGCGGCCCCGCTTCCCTTAGCTGCTTTCGATACCGGTATCAAAAGCACTTAACGGAAGCGTTCCGCAGAGCCCTCCTATTCCTGCTGGGGCGCTTTTGGCGTCCTTAGCGATGAGGTAAGTTCCAAAAAAGGATTTTTCTGACCGCGAGACTCCCGGAAATATCCTTTCCTATTTTTGCGGAAAAGATGTTTCCCTGTAAATCGTGACCTCTTTATAGAAAATCCGATCCTGGAACCGTAGATTGGCAATGAACTCCACGTCTTCACTCTACACTTACTCTGTACCTACACTTCGCTCGCGCTCTTCTTACTCGCTGCTTACGCTCACAATATTTATTTTACATCGGCAAAATACTATGTCAATTCAAGTTTTCCACAAGCATCGATTTCTTTTTTGAGCCGCGCCGCAAACGGCTTCGGGAGATTGTGATTCTTGTTCCAGGAAGTCAGAATTTTTTTCGCGCGCCTTTCCATGTTGCGCTGATGGGGCAAAATATTTTTCTCGAAATATTCAAGCAGATACGGCTTTCTCCCGGAATTAACCTTTGACGAAAGATAGAACGCGACCAGGCTTTCTTCGCGCGTCCCCACGCACTCGAACGGCTTTACCGCCGACTGCCCGGTCAATTCCCGCATCGTTTCCAGCATCCCGGCATCATCGAACATATCCCGACCAAAAATCTTCACCGCCGCCTCTTTGCCGACAAACGGATAAAGCATCGAGAATATCGACAGGCACTTGGAGCATTTGCCGCACCACCCGGAATCGATCCTATTTTCGCGGGCCGAAATCGTAAACGACCTGTTGCAGCTCAAGAAAGTGTCGAAATATTTTCCCCGGCGGGCAAAAATACCGGCTATCTGGAGCTCGTAAAGCGGCCGTAAAAAGCTGTAATAATCAACGCGGGAGACCAGATATTTTTTGGCATATTCGCGGAATTTGTTTTCGAAATCGAAAGTTTTGGTGTATTGGTGGTTCACTGTCCGGTTCCGGTATTTCACGTTTCCCTCGTTAGAACTGCGTTCCTGGGAAATCGCGACCTGGTTGCAATCGAATATCGCCGCCAACCCCACGCTCATAACCGACAAAATCGCGGAAAACGGCGTGTGGCCGTTCAGATAGCCAAGCTTATTGAGCTCAACGATCTTCTTGTCAATCTTCCTTTCGACGGCTATATTTCTCGCTTCGGACGCAACCGCCACCCGGACCAGTGCCGCATTGGCATTGAGCGTGAAAGTCGCCAATTGCTTTTTGGCGTCCCGCAAGACTTCCAAGGTGACCAGCGAATCCTTGCCGCCGCCCAACGGGACAAGACAGCGATCCGAAACTTTATCTTTGAAGGCCGCCGGATACGGCTTTATTTTGGCGCATTCGACGCGAAATTCGGGTTTGATGAAGGGCAGATCGTTTTCGTAGAAAAACTGCCCCATATTGGCAATTAAATCGCTCCAGAAGGCCGTCTGCTTTTTATCCATATATCCGGCGCGGATAACGACCGTCGGCGGGCACGCCGACTTCCAGTATGAAGGAATCTCAGCCAGACCCATATGAAAAACCAGGTTATCGACAACCGACTTGCCGATCTTGGCAATGCGCCTCTTGTCAACGCCCCGGATAACGATCTCGGGACTGAACTCGATATCGCCCATCGTAAAACGAAAAACCGCGGTCAAATCGCCACTGGCGGTTTTCCAGAAATAATTTTCGTAAACGAACTCGGGATATTTTTTTTGAAGGAATCCGAGATCCATATTGCGGATTAAAAACACTTAGCCGACCAGCCGGATTGCCACGCCGACTGCGGCAAAGATGATTCCCAGGATCCAGAAACGCATCGTCACTTTATATGCCGGCCAGCCGATGGCTTCGAAATGGTGGTGGATCGGCGTCGACAGCCAAAGCTTTTTTTTGAAGATTTTTTTATGCATGAGTTGAATGATCACCGAACCGGCCTCCATGACCAACAGGCCCGCGATTATCGGCAGAACAACCACCGAATCGGTCAAAAATGCCACCACGGTCATTGTCGAAGTGAGGCCCAAAACGCCGGTCTCCGACATGTAGAACCTGGCCGGCGGAATATTGAACCAAAGGAACGCGAACAGCGCCCCGCAAATGATGGCGCAAAAGGTCGCCAAATCGGCCTTATCCTGCGAAAACGCGATCAAAGCGAATGCGCCGAAAATCGACGCGAACGCCCCTCCGGCCAAACCGTCCAATCCGTCAATAACCCCGCCTGCCCAAGTCGCGAGCATTACCACGACGAACAGCGGCACATAAAGCCAGCCAATAAAAACATCTATGCCTGCCGGAAAATCGTAGATTAAAGGGATATGCATCGTGGTATATCCCAGCCTGTCGAAAAACCACCATCCGCCTACCAGGCCGATCGCCGCCACCAACGCCATGCGGCGTTTGAAGCTGATACCGCCGCCGATATACCGGCCGCCGCCGTAAACGGTGATGATGTCGTCGAAAAGCCCGACCAGCGAACCCACCACCAGGGTAAACATCGGCAGCCAAACCTGGGGCCTCGAAAAAAAGTCGAGCATGTAAAACCACCACGGCCCCGTGTAGTTCATCCCGGCCCATATCTGCACGACGATGGAAGTTACCGCCCAGACCAATACCGTCACCGCCAATACCGAAACCCAGATCAATAAACCGCCGCCGCGAGGCACAGTTGTTTCTTTCTCCTTGTGCAGCGAAAGGAAGACTGAAGCGATTTCGCCGGTAATGGTTTTATTGCGCGCGCTTTTCTTCCAGAATTTTATCCGATGCAGAAACGCGATCAGCGCCGGCGCGGCCGCGAAAGCGATTACAGCCGTCAATGCGGTAAAGCCGAGCATTCTGATGATATCGAAAGTAAAAAGTGTCATGTTTAATTATTTATCCGCGCTGTTGGCGAAATTTACCAATTTTTGCATCTGCGCCACGCGATCCTCGGAAGACGCCGCGCCCAAAACAATATTGATATAGCGGCGCCGGTTTGCATTTTCGAAAACCAGCTCCATGCAGCCCCCCGCGGCAACGGTGTAGCCGGTCTTGCCGCCGATCAGCTTGTTGCCGTCCCAAAGTTTGACCGAAAATATGCCATTTTCGGTCGCGTATGGCCCGGCTTGGGTTGAAAACGACATTATTTCAGGATGGCTTTCCAAAATGTAGCGCGTCAACTTCAAGAGGTCGGCGACGCTGGAAAGATTGGCTTTTCCGTCGCTAAGATCCAACCCGTGCGGATTGTAGAAAACGGTGCCTTCCATGCCCAGCGCTCTGGCTTTTTCATTCATACGCGCCACGAATTCGTCCTCGCCGGCAACTTGGGCCAGGGTCTGCGCCGCATCGTTGCTGGAATAATAAAGCATCAGGTTCAACAGCTGGCGCACGGTATAAAATTGCCCGTAATTAAGGTTGCCAAAAACCGGCACGTCATCCGGCGCCGCCGCGTTGGCGTCGATGAACACCGCCTTGTCTAAATCGTACGCGCTCTTGTTTTCGAGGACCACGACCGCCGACATCAATTTGGTCACCGAGGCGATGGGCATCCGCCCGTCGATGTTCTTTTCGTAAACAACGTGTTCCCGGCCGTTGGAACTGATCCGGTAGGATACTGCCGCCTTGGCGTCGAGCTCCAGCTCGGGTTTTGTTTTGGCCGGGGCAGTCGCGTAAACAATGCCGTCCAGGGGCTGGGAAATCTGCGCGTAAAGATAATTTTCAAAGCGCGTCTGTCCGTCGTTTAACGCCAGCCCGAAACCGCCGCCCAGAACCACCGCCACGACGAAATACGATATCCGCCCGGCGACATTTCCCGTCGAAGCGGCTTCGTATTTTCTGCCCGGATATAAGCGGCGCGGTATCGGCGCGGGTTGCGGTTTTATCATGCGATAATTTTAATTTGCGGCGGGTTTTTTAACGATCGCCAATCCCAGCTCATTCAACTGTTCGGCGGATACTTCGGACGGCGCTTCCATCATCAGGTCCCGACCGTCCCCCGTCTTCGGAAAAGCGATTGTTTCTCGTATATTGGGTTCGTTTTGCAATATCATAAGTAAACGATCCAGGCCAAAAGCAATGCCGCCGTGCGGAGGTACGCCAAACGAAAAAGCTTCCAGCATGTGGCCAAAATTTTCTTTTATATTCTTCACGCCAATTATCTCCAAAACCTTTTCGAGAACTTCCCTCCGATGATTGCGGATACTGCCGCCGCCGATTTCCCAACCGTTAAGAACAATATCGTATTGCGCCGCGACTATTTCCGAAATATTGTTGCCGAACGCCAGGTCGCCGTCGAATTCAGGTTTCGGCGCCGAAAAAGGATTATGCGTAAACGTCCAACCACCGTCTTTGTCTTTCTCGAAAAAAGGAAAATCAACGACCCAGCACGGAGCCAGCAAATCGGGGTCATTTTTATCCTCTCGCAAGTCAGGCCGATCGGTTCCGTATTTTTGCTGCGCCTCGGCATAAGTAAGCCTGGGAAACGGTATTGCCTGAATTTTTTTTCCGGGAGCCGTTGCCTTAATCAACCCAATGAGCATTTTCTCGGTAAGCTGCATCACTTCCTCCTGCTCGACAAAGCTCATCTCAAGATCCAGCTGGGTGAATTCCGGTTGGCGATCGCCGCGGGTATCCTCGTCGCGGAAGCACCGGGCAATTTGATAGTAACGCTCCAGCCCCGCCACCATTAAAAGTTGTTTATACTGCTGCGGGCTTTGCGGCAACGCAAAAAACTTACCCTGATCCATGCGAGAAGGCACCAAATAATCCCGCGCCCCCTCGGGTGTTGATCGGCTGATATAGGGAGTTTCCACTTCGACAAAATTCTCCTTGGAAAAAAAGTCCCGGATGTAACCGTTCACCTTGCCGCGAAAGATCAGACTATCGTGGAGCCGCTTGCGGCGCAAATCCAGATAACGATATTTCAGGCGGTGGTCCTCGCCAATATCATAACCGTCGCCTTCGATCGAAAACGGTAAAGTTTGCGCTTTGGACAAAACCTTCAGGCCTTCGACGAAAAGCTCGACCTTCCCGGTCTCGATCTTGTCGTTAACCATATTGGCGGGCCGCTCGTTGACCGTCCCGGTCAATTCGACCACCCATTCGCTGCGAACCTCCTTGGCCTGCTCGAAAAACGGCATTTTCGGAATAATCACGGTTTGGATCACGCCGCTGCGGTCGCGCAAGTCGAAAAAAATGATCTTGCCGTGCGACCGCACGGTTTGGACCCAGCCGCAAAGGCGGACCTTTTGGCCCGTTTTCTGCGGGGTTTCGGAAATCATCGTTCGTAAGTTTTGATTTTGGTTTTCCATGTGATTTTTCTAGATTTTTGGCCAGCTTTCAACGATCAGATCCTTTTTATCCCTCACCGGCAGAAACCCGTAGATTTCCTCGGTAACAAACGGCATAAAGGGGTGTAAAAGTTTCAGCGAATCGCGCAATATCAACAGCAACATCCTCTTGGCCGATATTTTTTCCGCCTCCGTTCCTTCATTCAGGCGCTTTTTGCTTTCCTCGATGACAATGTCGGCAAAAACATGCCAAAGGTAGTGATATATTTTATCGGCCGCCAGATCAAACCTTAGATCCTCGAGGTTTTGCGTCATCTTTTCGGCGACTGAGCGGAACTCATCGATGATTTTTTGGTCTTGGTCCATCAATTCTGGCTTTTGGCTCAAATCGACCCCTTCCGTATTCGCCAGGACAAAACGCGCGATGTTCCAGACTTTGTTGGCGAAATGTTTGTATCCTTTCACTTTATTTTCCGCCAGCGATACGTTCGAGCCCGGCGCATTTCCCATAACCAATGCCATCCGCAGCGCATCGGTGCCAAATTTATCACTCAGGTCGATCGGGCTTATCACGTTGCCTTTGCTTTTGCTCATTTTCTGGTTCTTCTCGTCATTGACCATGCCGTGGAAATAAAGGTTTTTAAAAGGGATCCGGCCGTCTAAATACAATCCAAAAAGGATCATTCGCGGCACCCATTTAAAAACCAAATCCGAACCTGTTTCCATCAGGTCGGTCGGATAATATTTTTTGTAATCGTCACCATTGGGATACCCCAGGGTCAACAGCGGCCACTGGC
>JALOQL010000019.1 GCA_025453415.1 Minisyncoccota bacterium | reverse complement strand
ACTGAACAATAAATTCATTCTTCAATTTGTTTATCACTTTGCCCAATTCCTACTGAATGCGTTTTTCGCAGTTATCAAATGCTACCATTGAGGCCGTTTGGCAAAACGGCCTCAATGTACGGCGTTGCCTTCAAACGTACACCCCGGCTAAAGCCGGGGGGTTTTCTTGTAACAAAAAATCCAGCGCTATCGCCGGATTTTTTGTTGAATATTTCTAATTGTTAAAACGTGAATTCCTTGATCTTTTCCCAGGTCACTTCGTCGATAACCGATATCTGGCTGTCGCCGATGATATACATATTGTCGTTGATGTAAACTGCGCGCTTGGGATTGATGCCGCTCACCGCCTTGACCAGGGAAAGTTTGTCGTTGTTGTAGGAAAAAATATATCCGCCGTTCGATCCGGGCATGAAGAACACCCCGTGTTTGGAATCCATCAGGAACGCGTGGTGGTTACTGACCGCTTCGGAATAATGTTCGTCAAGGCTATACTTGTCCATCTCCACGGGATTGGCCGGGTTGGAAACGTTGAAGTAGGATATTTTCACCCGCGAATTTTCCATGCCCACGCCAATGATCTTATCCTTGTTGACCGGGTGCAAATAGCCTGAGTAACCCGGGATTTTGAGTTCGCCGGCCAGCTTGGGATCGGCCGGGTTGCTCAAATCGATGACGTAGAACGGATCGGTTTGGCGGAAGGTAACCACATAGCCCTTATCCTCGATGAAGCGCGCCGAGTAGATCCTTTCGGTCAGCCCCAGATTTTTCACCGAGCCTTTTATTTGTATTGCACCATCAAGGACATACACATCATTGGCTTGTTCCGAGCGCGCGAACCACGAACCGCCCAGCGTGGTGGCAGCGCGCAAGTTGCCATTGTATTCATCCAGCGAGAACTGATTTAACAGCTGCCCGGGGATACGGCCGCTGGCAATAAAGGCCAGATCGGAAAGCCGCACCTTGGCAACGATCGTCCGGTCAAGATCCCGGATATGGTTTTTGCGGTATTTTGTCAGGCGGTTGGACATCTCGTTGCTCAACCGCAGGCGAGCATCCGAATCCAGGCTGGCATTGTAATTGGTGATGATCGTGCTCACCTCGGTCATCTTTGAATTCGAGCTGATATCGTAGCCGCTCACCCGGTTGATGTCGGAAATCACGTTCGCGGGCAAAAGGTCGTTCATTTCTTTGAGCGCCGCGGTATAGATACCGAAATTACTCTCGAAATCGGGATACGTGACGTACAGGTTCTCAGGCGACATATATATGATGGAAGTATAACCCAAGCCCGCGAACGAATTCTTTCTCTCCACGCTGCCGGTTGCCGCGTCAACAACCAACACGCTGAACGTGGCATTGGCCGGTACGATCCGGTCCGGATGGTAGATCGACCCGCACGGGATGGTAATTCCCACGCCGCCGACGGACAGGGGACGTATCGGGCAGGTGTCATAGGTGCTGATGCTGGTGCGCGTCACCATGTAAATCTTGCCGTTGTAAAGCCGCGAACCGATGACCGAAGAATTGCCTTCGGGCTTGATCGACCACTTTTTGGCCGGGTTCTTGGCATCACTAATGTTGTAACCGGAAATCTCGCCATTACCGAAAACCACGAGAGTATTGCCCGAAAGAAGCAGGTCTCCACTTGTATCGATCGAACCGTCGACGGCCATCGAGCTCACAGGCAAGGCCTTGATTATCTTTGCCTGCCGCGCCTGATAACGCGGCATATAGTCTCTTTCCTTCAAAGCTGCGCCACTCAACGCCATCGGTCTCACGCCGTCGCCCGAATTCCACCAATAAATCGGCGTCGACGGTGAATAATAAATTTCTTTGCCATCAGTCTTCACGATGTCGGGTTCGTCGATGCCTACTACCTGCACGTTGGTCGTCGAAGACCGGTCAACAACCGCCTGAGGCGCCGCCGCTCCGGTGCCGCCCATGGAAGCGCCCCAACCTCCCGACGCACTCTTGGCAGTTGCGGAAGGCACCGCCATGTCCAGGCTCAACGACCGCTCTTCGAACACGGTGACGCCGTTACCGCCGCCATAATATCCCGCGCTTGATTCCTGGGCCGCGGCTTTGAAATATTTCTGGAATTCGTCGGCGCTCGCAAAAGTCTTGAAATTGTCAGTTCCCGTAACCACGACCGGATTATCGACCGGCGGCTTGCCGGTTCCCTTCTTTAAATTATCGATGCCCAGCGGCCCCACTTTCAAGCCGTTCCAGGCGCCATACCAGGAAGAATAAAACGTTTTCACCGCGCCGATCGTCTGGCCGCCGTAGTAACCGGTGGCCCCGGCCATGATGTTATAGCCCGACTCGATAAGGCAAGTCTGCAAATTCTTCACCGCGTCGCTTTTTTCGTATGCCGCAACCGAAACCAGCCGGGAAACGTCGCATCCGGCGGCCTGCACGATGCCGGCAGCAACAATAAAAACCGCCGATACAATCGCTAAAAACAATTTTTTTTCTTTTTTTTCCATATTTTTAATTTTTTCCATTGTGTTATTATACCACTTTTTTGCCGTTTGCTGCAAAATTATATGGTAAAACGAAAATCGCCCGAAAACAGGGCCATCCCAAGCCTCCGGCATTTGTTGTATAATATATTTGCTATAGGTATCGGCTTTTCATCTAATCAAAAAATCATGGATAAAATGATCGAATCCGTCATAATTGCCGTGGCCGCGCTTTGCGCCGCGGCGATCCTTATCGTAGCAACAAAAACTTTCAAGCAGGAAAAAATCCGTAAAATTGGATTTTTCACCGGAACAATATTGGGCGTTACCGGCATTATCGGCAGCTTGTTCCTGTTGGGACAAGAAAAACAATCCGCTCCGGACGCCATCGATCCGGCAAACAAAAAAATTGAACAGATAAAAACCGCGGAACCGGTCGGACCCGGGATCGACCTGGCGGAAACCGCGGCCAAAATGGGAAGGATCGATGCCTTGAGAAGCACCAAAGAATGGCAAAGCTTTGTCGCGTTGTGGCGGGAATTGAACGACTCCCTGGCCCAAGAAAGCGTAACCGTCAATTCCGACCGATATCAAAACACCCTGGACAAGATCAAATCGACAATGAAGGCATTGAGAGGCATGGCCGGCCATGAAGCGGTCATCAAAGACACGGAAATCGATCTGCTGGAAAACGTTTGCAACGGAATCGCGAAAAATACATCCCCAAATAGGAATATCGTGACCAGAATGGCAATACCAACAATCAACGAATTCGGCTATGAAAGCCAGGCTATGGGCAAAATAAGAGAAAGGCTCCTGACGCTCGCGGAATTAAAGCAAAAGAAAGCAATCGATAGCGAAGAATTCCGTCAAGCGCTTGAAATCTTAAAGGAAAACATCAAAATCTATTCTCTGATCGAAGCAATGCCCAGCGAGGAAGGATTTGTGATGAATGGCGGATTGCTCGGTTACTATACCGGCAAAACCGAGGATGCCGGGCAAAAGGAAGCAAAACAATACATCAAAAACATGGAAACGGACTACCTAGCCCACCTCAAGATGGAAGCCATTGAAAAAGTGCAGTCAGCGTACCCGGACGTAGATGACTTGATCGATGATATGGAATCAAAGTAGCATGGATAAGCCCTATTTCTTCGTTTTCGAGATCACAAAAAAGTGCAACAACGATTGTTTTTATTGTTATAATGTCTGGAAGGAAAGGGCTGATTATCCGACAAAAGAACTGGAACTCGCGGAAATCGAAAAGCTTTTTGGCAAAATTTTCGCCAAAATCAAGCCGCAAAACATAACTTTGACCGGCGGCGAGCCCATGTTGCGAACGGATATTTACGAAATTGCGACACTGGCAAAAAACTGCGGCGCTAAAGTGGGTATCGCGACAAACGGCACGCTTCTCGACGAAGAAAAAACGGACCGGCTAGTCGCGTGCGGTATAACTTATTTCGACATATCGCTTGTCAGCCTGGATAAAGACCGATACGCAACGCTCAGCAACAATGACAAGCTGAGCGATCTGAAACGCGCCATTTTGGCGGTAAAAAAGCGCCGGATCCCCCTCACCCTTTCGTTTACCATCACCAAAATTAACATTGCCGACATCGGGGACTTTATCGATCTTGGTTTTTCGTTCTCGGCCGATAATCTGGCGCTTAATCGTTTTGTTCCCGGCGGCCGCGGATTAAAAAATATTGAAATGCTTGCCCCATCGGCATCGGAGTTTGAATCCGTCCTGGGAATCGCCAACGATAGAGCGGAAAAATACCGCGTCCCGGTGAACATTACCGTGCCGGTCGAAGCCTGCCGGATCAACCATAAAAAATATCCGCGATTGAATTTTGGCGCATGCGTCTGCGGCCGGCAAAAATGGGCCATCGACCCGGCCGGGAATCTGAGAACATGCGAACAAAACCCGGATATTTTAGGAAATCTTCTGGAAAAAAGCTTCGCCGAACTGATCGAAACCAACCCGGCGAAAAAATTCCAAGAAAGTAATTTCCATGGAAATTGCATTGAATGCGGTGATTTTGGCAGATGCGGCGGCGGCTGCCGCTTCTTAAGGGATAAAGCTAAAACACCACGATTTTCATAATTTTTCATTTTAAATCCGGATAGATGTTCGTTGACTTTTCTGGCGTCAACTGATATTAAAGTAATATCGGCACAATGACGTGCCAGAATTGCGAAGGCAAAGGCGCCTCCCCGTGAACAGCGGCGGAGTTTTGTTTTTTAAAACGCAACTGTTTTAAAAAACATCCCGAGGTGATCCAGAAGGATAATCCAATTTTGAAATATGGAACCAAAAGAAATCATCGAAAAGTGCAAAAAAGAAGGCGTGGCGATGGTCGATCTGAAGTTTTGCGACATGCCCGGCAGCTGGCAGCATTTCACGCTTCCCGTATCGCAACTGGACGCATCGCTGTTTGACAAGGGCACGGGGTTCGACGGCTCGTCGATCCGGGGATTCAAACCGATCGAAGAAAGCGACATGATCCTGAAACCCGATCCGGAAACGTTCTTCATGGATCCGTTTTCCTCAATGAAAGTTGCAAGCCTGGTCTGCGACGTCTACGATCCTGTCGCCGGCAAGCGCTTCGAAGAAGATCCGCGCCACATCGCCCAGAAAGCCGAAAAATACCTTCAGGACAGCGGCATTGCCGACAAGGCCTATTTCGGCCCGGAAGCGGAATTCTTCATCTTCAATAAGGCGCGGTTTTCCCAGGAGCAAAATTCGGCCTTTCACGAACTGACATCCTGCGAAGCCAATTGGAATATGAGCGATGAGGAGGGCATTCCCAGCGACGGCTACAAGATTCGCGCCAAAGAAGGCTATTTTCCCGTTCCGCCCCTGGACCAGCACAGCGACATCCGCAAGGAAATGGTCGCTGAGATGGAAAAATTGGGAATTATCGTGGAAAAGGAACATCACGAGGTTGCCACCGGAGGCCAAGCCGAAATCGATATCAAATACGAAACTCTGGTGAAACAGGCCGACAAATTGATGGCGTTCAAATACGTGGTAAAAAACGTCGCGCTGCGCCACGGCAAAACCGCGACTTTCATGCCCAAACCGCTGCTTGGAGACAACGGGTCGGGCATGCATACGCACATTTCCCTATGGAAAGGCGGCACTCCCCTGTTTTTCGACGCAAAAGGCTATGCCGGCTTGAGCCAATCCGCATTGTGGTTTATCGGCGGCATGCTGAAACACGGCTCCGCCCTGGTCGCCCTGACCTCGCCCACGGTGAATTCTTACAAGCGGCTTGTTCCCGGCTACGAAGCGCCGGTCAACCTGGTCTACTCGGCGCGCAACCGTTCGGCGGCGATCCGCATTCCGATGTACGATAACTCCCCCGCTTCCAAGCGCATCGAATTCCGGCCGCCGGATCCGGCCTGCAACCCGTATCTGGCGTTCGCGGCGATGCTGCTGGCCGGCATTGACGGAATTAAAAAACAAATCGACCCGGGAAAACCCGCGGAAGGCAATATTTTCAAGGACGGTAACGGTTTGCCCACGGTCCCCGATTCGCTGAAAGGCGCGCTGGATGCCCTTGAGGCCGACCACGAATTTCTGCTGGATGACGGCGTTTTCTCCCGGACATGGGTCGATTCCTGGATCAACTACAAAACCACCGCGGAATACGATTATATAAGAATGCGGCCAACGCCCTCGGAATTCATCCTTTACTACGATATTTAAGAACCGGACGCCAAAAAAGCGGGTTTCCCCGCTTTTTTTTGTTCCATAATTACCCGAGAAATGATCATTCTTCGATTTCCGTATCGTCGCGACGCTTCATGACCAGCGCCAAAGCGACGACCAGCGCCACGCCGAGCCCGGCGATCACCGCCATGGTCGGCGTGACCCCGAATCCGCCGGATCCTTCTTCTGCCGGTTCTTCCTTGGCCACGACCGGCACGGACACCGGTGCCGTTTCCGTTGGTACCGCTTCCGCAACAATATTGAAACAATCGGGATCGGCATTTGGATACGTCGCTTCCGGACAATCGCGGTCGCAAATGCAATTTTTCTTATTGTCGCAAACGTAATCCGGCCCTTCGGAAGCATAATCTTCGCAAATAACCTCTTTTTGAGGTTCGGATATTTCCTCGATAACCGTTGACGACGCATCTGGGGAAACCGGGCTCGCCGCCTCTTCTTCAAGATACTTCACGTAGTTGAAGGAAATTACCGCGGCATCGGCGTTGATGCTTCCCGCTTTATCGCGGCAGCGGACGTAGTACCGGTGATTGCCGATGTTTTTCAGACTGACCGAAGCACGATGAACCAGATTGTCGCCGGTGAAAAAGTATCCTTCCATAGCACCGTAATCCAGGTCGGCAATCGAATAGCGGCAGTTGGCCAAACTGCCGGTGGCCACCGTCAGCGCCACCTCTTTTTCGTAAATATTACCTTCGGGGCCGATGTCCGATATCACCGAGCCGGCATCGGTTGAAGATGCGGCCGCGTAAGTAAAGGAGATTTTTTCGGATTTGGTGTTTTTGAAGCCGAATTCGTCCGAGCACCGGATATAGATCGCGTAGCTTCCTGCCCTGGACAGGGAAATTTTGCCGAAGTGCGCCATTTTTTCATCGTCGGCGCTCATGGCATTAGCCATCGATTCGTAGGCTTTATCTTTGGTATCGAACCGGCACGCCGCCGCCTTGTCCGTGGCGCAGGTGATCGTCACGCGGTTCGTCGTCACCGTTCCGGGCCGGGAAATTTGCGAAATAACCGGCGCCGCGCCAGCTTCTTTATTGGCGGTCACGACCGGTTTGGCCGAAGAAGGAAGCATGACGGAAGATACGCACATCCCATCCCGGCAGTACCATCCCGACGGGCAATAAACCGGCCGGTCCCATTCCAAACAACCATCATTATTGGTCTCGCGGCAATAACGATAAGCGTTGCCGAAGCATTGCGGCGGACTATTGGGCGGACACTCATTGGTACAACCGGCAACGCACTGGTTATTCACGCATTTGTGATTGTTCGCACAGCCGCCGCAATACAGGATCCCGCCGCAGCCGTCGGGTATCGTGTTGCAGGCTTGCGCCGGATATTCGCAAGTGCGCGGCACGCAGCCGGAATCGGCCGCCAGACTCAACCCGGCGACAGAAACAAAAAAAATGGCGGTAAATATAATAAAAATCGCTTTAATGTTTTTTCGGGGCACCGGTTTTGGCATCATGGATTTATTTTAGCACAAAACCGCGGTCCGCGGCGCGGTTTTGTGTGGTAAAATTAATGCATCATGGAAAACAAAATGCATCCGTTGGTAGCGCTTGCCAAAACCGCGGTCGAAAATTATATAACCGCGAAAAAAACCGTCACGCCTCCCGTCGGTCTGGATAAAAAGTTTCTCGCGGGAAGGTCCGGCGCGTTCGTCAGCCTCCATCAAAACGGCGAACTGCGCGGGTGCGTCGGCACCTATATGCCCACCAGGCAAAATATTGCAAAGGAAGTTATTGCCAACGCCATCAACGCCGCGACCGGGGATCCCCGTTTTGAACCGATCGAAAAAAAAGACTTGCCGGAACTGAAATACGAAGTTTACGTTTTGTATCCGCCCGAACCGGTGGCATCAATGGATGGACTGGACCCGAAAACCTACGGCGTCATCGTTTTGGGCGTAAAAACCAAGCGCTCCGCCTTGCTCCTGCCCGACCTCGAAGGCATCGACACGGTCGCGCAGCAATTGGGATGCGTGACGCGCAAAGCCGGCATCGATCCGACGCGCGAAACTATTGCCGTGCAAAAATTCCGCGCCGATATTTTCCGCCAATAAAGCAATCCTGAGGTAAACTTTCTGGCCTTGATTTGCGAAAAAGGCTATAATAATTTATTAGTTCAAAATCCAAAACATGCGAAATAAAAAAATTGCTCGTTATGTTTGCCTTTCGTTTGTGGCTTTAATTTCTTCGCTAGCTGCGGTTTCCATGATCCGCGCCTGGACCGAACCGACAGCCGCACCTACGGACGGAAGTATTAATGCACCAATCAACACCGGTAACGCCGAACAAACCAAGCTTGGAGCTTTAACTATTGGAAACACGGATTGGACGCAATTAAAACTTTACTCTTCGTTAAACGACACCTATAACCCTCTTACCGGCGGTTCCGACAAGGCCCACTATCACTTCGGTTTCAGCAGCGTGCCAAGCGGCAAAGCCCCGTTGTTGGAAATACCGGCCGATCTTTGGATCATCGGCAACAACAACACCAAGGTTGACGGCACAATACGCGCGGGCGGAGAGTTGCAATCAACACTTTCCAGCGGCTACGGCCAACTGCGCATGGTTGGCGGAAACTACGGCGCGATGTGGCGCAACGACGGCGCCAACACTTATTTTCTTTTAACCAACTCCGGCGATCCTTACGGATCTTGGCGCGATCCGACCCGGCCATTATACATCAATAACGCCAGCGGCGACGTCACCGTTGGCACAAAATTATGCCTTGGAGGCCAATGTTGTTCAAGCTGGACGGAATGCGCCGCTTTAAGCGGACCCACCTGTCTTGCTAATGGCGCGGCGTGCACCAACGCAAGCCAGTGCTGCTCGGGCGCCTGCAGTTCGGTATGCTATAATGATGGGAGCTTTACCGCCCCATGTGTCAGCAATCTCGGCGTTGGCAAAAAAAGGATTTTTGTCACCAGCTCCGGCTATGCCGGTGGTTTAGTCGACACGCTCAATGAAGCAGATGCGATATGCCGACTCAAAGCAAACAACGCCTCGCTGCCCAACCCGAATTCATATAAAGCTTTACTGTCAGTTCAAGGTCGATCTCCATATGACGTATTGGCCGGAGGAAACGAGTTTTACGTGGGCCAGACGTTGGCCAACGGCACTGATTGCAAAAATATCCGGGTAGCGCAAAGTCCGAGCGATTTTTTCACAACAGACGGCACCAATTACATTGAAGCAAAAATCAACTACGACGAAGGTGGAACGTTGCAGAACGGAATATTGGTTTGGACCAATTTCCAGCCGATAGGCGGCGGAACTTATAATTTACTTAATCCCGGAGCTAATTATGGAGTTTGCTACCGATGGCCTTATTGGTGCGAAGCATATTGTGCCATGGGCGCAAAACATTTTTACGGAAATACCGGCATAACGGGGGTTGGATGGGCGTATACTTTATGGCAAAAAAACGACATGTACAATGACTACGGTCCGGAGTGCAACTTGGGTCCGAAAGCGCTTTATTGCGTCCAAACATTATAATGATATTTTCTGAATAAAGCCGTCGAGCGTTTACGGTATTTATCGCTGTTTAAATTTCCGCGATATGGCCAAACGCCGGATTGAGACCAAACAATATGGTAAAAAGACGGCCCGATAGCCGTTTTTTTAGTCGCAACCGGAAGGATCTTTAGCATACGACGCCACCATTAAATTTGCGCTTAAGCTAAATTTTAGCAATCAATTATATATTTCCTATCGGAAGTTTCGCCTCCCAGGGTGTGCACCCCGGACGGCGCGACCCGAGGAGGTATCCCAAAATTACTTGCGGATTACCTAACCGAAGTCCTCATTCCAGAGGTGCCCCGGGCAAGCCCGGGGACTACTCTGGAATAAATAAAACCGCATATTGCGATGCGATTTTTTCGTCCTGAAAATATGAACGGTTGTTCTAATCAGTAAATTTCAGCGTAGACAATATGGTTTTCAATGATTCTTTCTCGGAAATCGCGCCCTTGGCACCAGATTCGGGATATATTAACGTGATTATTACGCATTTCCCGTTACTTATTGCGTAATATCTTTCAATAATAGTCTTGTTTTCGTTTTCTTCATACCCCTTTGGAAATGACGCGCCAACCTGCTCTCGAAAATCAATGCCGCTGATCGAAACCATTTTGTCCGATGATGTTTCATTCATCGGAATTCCACAATCTTTAAAACTTGATCCTTTTTGCCGGCCTATCGTAATCGAAGCACCACTAAAAATGACCGGCACCAGCCTAAACTCGCCATCATGGACCAAGCTGTTGGGATAATTGAATTTATACCCCCATTCCTTATCCAAAAATTCACGGTAAAAGTCTTCTTTTTTCTGGCCCGACGAAGCCCCTTCAATTTTAAAAGTTGACAGCATTTTGTCAAAGTCCCCTAATTCCCGATCGCCGTCGCGTCGCGTTTCCGATAGTATTTCCGCCAACCGAGTTTTTTCAATTGTTTCAACAGCCGAATTGCCATCAAAGGCAATTTCTTTAAAAAACGACAGCGCGTAATACCTCTCTTTATTTTGAGTGCTGGCATTAACCAATAAGTAATATTCAACAGCCGAACCATCCGCATCATTTATCGTCCTTATTATCGAGTAATCTTTTTTAAAATTAACATTTCCGCCATCCGCCAATTCAGAAGCAAACACCCGCACGCCGTCCAATCTCCAACTCGCCCTCACAACCAGTTTCGCCGACATTTCACTCGTTATGCTTTCCGCGCTAACCGTTAAGATAGTTTTTTCTTGGCCGTCAGCCGAATCGCCAACCGCGATTTTGCGAAAATATACATTGTTGTCTTCCGTAAAACCTTCCGCGATTTCATGATCATCCGGATATTGGAGCGATAAACCCAAGCTAGAATTAGAATAAACCTTCCACCCGGTATCGGATTTTTGCACAATTTCAGACGCTGCGCCAAGCTCACCGCCTTCATCATGGTTTAAGGCAGGCTCAACTCCTTTAACGGCGACATCCCCGCTTTCTTTTTTACCGCCCACAAAATAAATAACTGAATAAATAAGCAAGAGAATGATAGCATAAAGAATTAAAAATGATTTTAGTTTCATGGTTTTGCTATTAATTGATTCTAACAAGGAATTTGTTTTACACAAAGTGTCCCACGATTAATTCCTCGGGAAATCCGTCAGATAATAAATCTCGCTCGAATAAAGCTGAAATCTTAAGATTTGCAGCTGATGAACTACTGTGGGACATAGCCTCTAGATATTGCGCTCAATAGATTAGCAGGCACGCCAACATTTTAAAAAGCCATTCTAAAAGGCTTTTTTAAAATATCCTAGAATAAGCCGCGCCGGTCAGGAATTCAGCGCTCTTACAATTCGCTGGATCGCCGTTAAATTCGAAAGCAAGGCCAGCAAAACGAACAGATAAGCGGCGCTCAAAGGGTTTAACGGCAACAAAACAAAAATTGCCGACAGCATGATGGCCCGCCCGGCGCGCGACATCGATCACTCTGAATTCGACATCGGATAAATCTTT
>JALOQL010000018.1 GCA_025453415.1 Minisyncoccota bacterium | reverse complement strand
CGGTACAAAAAAGCCCGCGGATTCTCGATCCCGGCGGGGTCATCTTTAAAGCTATCCCAACACTTGGCAAAGGTTTCCGAGGTAATATCCTGCGCCAATTCCTTTGAACTGACACGCAAAAACACGAACCGGTAGATCTGTTCCACGCAGCCGTCGTAGATCCGACTGAATTTTTCCTGATTCTTATCCATTTACCACTTTTTGGGCAACACATATTGCCGCCCCGATAAAGGCGGATCATTGCGTGTCCTACCTCCCACTATATCTCATTTTTTGAATAAAATCAAGCTAAATTACCTTGACGGACAAAATTTCTTATTTCGAAATCATGACAGGTTGATTTTGAGCTTGTAGGCCGTGGTATTACGCTCGCCCGTCCTTTCTATCACCCCCTGCCGCAGCATGGAGCGGAAATCCCGGCGGATAGTCCTTTTACTGACATTCGGAAAAATCTTTTGGATCTCCCAAACCTGGGCGCTACCCCTCTCTTTCAAAAATTCCAGGATCCGATTCTGGCGCGTGATCTGACTGCCGGTCAAAGGCGCGTTATCGTCATCTTCTTCTCCTTCAACCTCCGGAGCATCGGCAGGCTGGCCGCCCATGGTCCCAAAAATAGTCTCTTTGGGCATTTCCAGGATCCGCGACGGTACCTGGGCATTGGCGGCTGGCATGACGGTTTCGGGAACGATCATGGGTTTGGGCCTGGCCGGCGCCTCGATGATTTGGCCGGCAGGCACGATCGGCTCCTCTTTTCTGGGCTCTTGGGGCACCAGAATGAAATCGGTCCGTTTGGCCGTCTCAACCGGTATTTCGGCCGAAATTTGGCCATATGCCTTGGCCATCATCTCCAATTCGTTTTTTGCCTCGCGGTAACCGCTCATTACTTCCTTGATTTTCACCGGCGAGGTCCAGTCCTGCGACAAAGCAATCTCGAAAAAATTGTCCATCACTTCCAGCCGCGCCAGCAGGTCGTTCAGATAATTGTTCTCTTTGAGCACGAAATCGGAAACGATATCGTTGGCAATCTCCCTTATCTTATAGCGAAGCGGTTCCTTGTTCGGGAAAAGAAGCGTCAACCGGTAAACATCTTTTGCCAGTTGAACGAAAGTATTTTTTTCCATATTGGTTTCCCCCCGTTACGAACAACAAAAATCTTTATCAGCCAACCTGATCATATATGAAAGCGTCTTTACTATTTATTACACTTTTTTGCGCAAATTGTCCAAGATTTTTTTAACTTCTTGTTAATCATTTTCCGCGCCCGGAGTACCGCCGGCGGTTTTGCTGTTTCGCCAAAGAAGATCTTTTGTCCGCGCCATGGTCTGCTTGGTCTTGTTATCCCCGGCCGGCCAATCTTTTCCCGCCGAAACCAAGTCGCGCACCGCGCAACCACCGTCAAAAAGATATAAAATTTCGTTGGCATTGCCCAGGTTTCCCGAATAGATTTTGTTGGCCCCAACGCCCTCGGCGGAAGTATCGTCGGTCCTTTCCAAAAGATAGAATCCGCCGGCGGGCAATATCCCCTCCAGGGCGATCTTCATTTTCTGGCTTTTATTCTGCAGCTGCCAGCCGTTCAAATCGACATCGGCCGCGGATACGTTTTTCAGTTCCATCCATTCGTCGGCATAGCTGGCCGCCCCGCCCATCCACGCCACTTCATTGATAATGATTTCTTTTGACGTGGTCGCCGCCTTGCCCGGCGCGCACCAAATCACCACCGGTTTTTCCGCTTTGGTTTTGGCCTTTCCCGTTTTGGCATCGGCAGCCGCGGTCGTGCTTTCCGCCGCCAAGCCGCCGGTCCGCGGCGTGATTTCCACCCACTCCCGACCCGAGCCGAACGCCCGACTTATCTGCGCCGCCGCGCCCCCCATCCGGTTGTTCTGCCAAAATAAAATCCCGCCAACAACCAACGTTACGGTCAAAATCGCGCCCGCAATAATGTATTTTCTCTCTACCCCAAAAATCATTACTCCATTATGCCAAGAATTCCGCTCAAACACAAAAGCCGCGAAAGCGGCTTTTGATCTTTAAAGCTTCAATTCGATAAATTACCCGATTTCGGCCAGAATCTTGGCAATCTCGGCCTTCTGGCTGTCGTCGCCCCGAGTCCTAAGATAGGCCACGTGTTCGTCGAGCACTTTCTTGGCCGCTTCCGCCGCGGCTTTTTTGAAGTTTTCGTCATTCGCGTGCGCTTTGGCAATCTGCTCCATGGCCGCCTTTTTCTCCTCATCGGATTTTTGACCCAGATCATTCAAGGTTTTCACCTCATCTTCAGTCAAAACCTTGACCAGCTCGGTGGCCACGGCCACCTGTTGGATCCCGGCCAGGTCGCTTAAGGAATCCCTGGCTTCCTGCTCGCTGAATTTGAGAATCCCGTAAACTTTTTTTAATACTTCTTGGATTTGTTGATTATCCATAATGTTTTTAATATTCTAAATGTTTTGCTCTTTAATCCTCCCCTCTTTGGCCAAATTTTTCAATATCTCCTGCGTTAATTCTTCCTTTTTTTCTTTATTTCGTCTTTCGTTATCTTTTGCACTCATCCCCAACGTCCCAAAAAATAAGGTCACAAGAGAAGAGGCGCCTACGGCAAGATTTGAACCAGCCTCGGAAAGAAGCTCGCAAGTTTCCCAACTAATATCTGTCAACCTATGAATATCCCCCGGGTCGCTCAAATAAAGATCAGCAGCGCCGAGCAATACGCCGGTAGCAGCAAGATATTCGGGTTTTTCTACCATAATTTTTCTATAAAAATTACCAATTATTTTTTTAGCCTGGCTCGCCATACCGCAAAACGCGGCGATCCGTTCTCCTGATGCGCCCGCTTTTTTCATTTCCAAAGCTTTTGCTTGCGCCACCTCATCCATCCTGGTATTTCGTTCTGCAAAATCCGGCCCTTGATCTGGATTGACCGGTACACTCCTGTCATTATTTTCGCCCTCCGAAACATTAAAATCCGTCCCTTCCTTTTCTCCTGACATTTTTAGCTCGCCTTCCATAATTTTTCAAAAATCTTTTCTCAATTTTTGAGGCTTTAATTTTCTTTAATGATACCCCCCCGCTGGCCGGGCGTCAATGGACGCAAACCTGCGATAATCGAGCCCCAAATCACTACCGCGCATATCAGCCCTCAAGGCACCAGCGCCAAACCGGTTTTACCTCGATGGTTTTGCCGCCTTCTTTTATGGTCTCGCCCCCCTCTTCGACCAAAATCAATCCTTTCTCGATCCCGTATTCGTTCATTGCTTCCAACAACCCTCCCACCTCCCTTTGCCGATTGCTTTTGTCCATAAAAACTGTGGCCTGCGCCGCCAAAATCAATTCATTTTTTGTTTTTACCAAGAAATCACATTCGTGTTCACCCTGGAAATAATAAACGCTTCCGTATTTTCGTTTTAATTCCATGAAAACCAGGTTTTCCAATATCCGGCCGCGATTGGCCGTACTGGAAAACGCCACTTCATTATAAAATCCCACGTCAACCGCATAAAATTTGTCGGGATTGTATATTTGAGCCTTAAGCGAATGGCTGTATCTGGCCGCGCGGTAGAACAGAAAAGAGTTCTCCAAATAAGACAAGTAATTTTTCACCGTGGTCAGGTTCTTCATTTTCGCCATGCGGGCGATCTTTTCCAAACTGAAAACCGCCCCGATATTGGAAATCGCGAATGCCGCGATCTCGCGCAAATTGGCCTCCTGCTTGATCTTGTAACGCGACACCACGTCGCGATAAATAATACTTTTCAGATATTCTTGTAAAACCGGCCGGAAGTTCTGCAGCACCACCTCGGGAAAACCGCCGTTTTCCATATATTCGGAAAAAAGCCTTTTCAATTCTATCCTGGTTTCAGTACGATATAGCTCCGAACCCTCCAAGGAACTTCC
The DNA here is from genome assembly GCA_025453415.1 of Minisyncoccota bacterium. Classification (GTDB taxonomy): domain Bacteria; phylum Patescibacteriota; class Minisyncoccia; order Minisyncoccales; family UBA5738; genus UBA5738. Next base: position 9,559 of record JALOQL010000018.1, on the reverse strand, counting down.
CGTCCTATAAACGGCGAACTCCCGGAAAGACAACGGAAAAAGACTGATCGGATAAGTGCGGCCGGTAAGCGCCGATCCAATCTCCCGGGAAAGCAGGGTCGCGTTAGATCCGGTAATGAATATCTTATACTGTTCCTGGCGCAAAAGCCGATTGATGAACTTTTCCCAGCCTTTTATGACCTGAATCTCGTCAAAGAACAAATATAGCTTTTGACGTTTATCAATTGAAAACAGCTGCTCGAATGTTTCCAGCAATAAATCCAGATCCGCCGGCCGGAATTGCAACAGCCGTTCATCTTCGAAATTAAAGCAAAAGAAATTATTTTCGGCGACGTTTTGTTCTCTGCGAATTTTTTGCCAGATCAATTTCAACAAAAACGATTTACCCGACCGTCGCGCGCCGGTGATTACCACCGCCTCGCTGACGCGGCTCAATTTGTCGAAAAATCCACCCGTGATCGCTTCCCGGGCAATCGGATCGGTAATCTTTAAAAAGTAGCCCCTTTGCTCAACGATGATTTTTTTTAATAGATCGGGATGTATCATTTTTAATTATGATAATATTATATTATGAATATAATATATCACGCAATATATTATATTGTCAATATAATATACGAAAAGGGCGGGCCCGAAGCCGCCCCCATGATTAAATGATTGGCGAAGCGTATGATTATATGGTCGCATCCAGAATCTTTGCAATCTCGGCCTTCTGGGCTTCGTCGCCCCGGGTCTTGAGATAGGCCACGTGCTCGTCGATCACTTTCTTGGCCGCTTCGGCAGCGGCTTTTTTGAAGCTCTCATCACCCGCATGCGCCCTGGCAATCTGCTCCATGGCCGCCTTTTTCTCGTCATCGGACTTTTGGCCCAGCTCGTTCAAGGTTTTCACCTCGTCCTCGGTCAGAACCTTGACCAGCTCGGTGGCCACGGCCACCTGCTGAATCCCGGCTAGATCGCCTAAGGCATCTTTGGTTTCGGCCTCGGAAAATTGAAGGATAGAATAAACGCGAACCAATGCGTCTTGAATATCTTCAGTTATCATATTTTTTGTTAGATAATTATTTTTTCTCTTTCTGATTTTTGATAAAATTAAATATGCTTTTCCCACCCGCCCAAAGACCTATGGCCGCCGAAACAGCAGATCCTGCTACAGACGCGGCCATTCCATCAAAAGACTCAAGAAAACCCGGAATAGTATCGGATTGGTCGCGATTGCTTATGCCATAACTTAATAATCTATCAGGGTCCATATCAAAATTATCAAGAATATTCCCGGCTTGCTGGTGGAAGTCTTCAGCACTTTGAGCCAGCAAAATGCTGGTAATCATTGCGGTTACGCTCAATGCTTGCAAAAATTTTGGCGAAGTTGCGATTCCCGCTATTTTCGGATTTTCCTTAAGCGCCGCAATAAATCCCCGCGATTCTTCTTGAGCCAATTTAACGCTTTTATCTTTATTTACCGTCGCGTCAGGAGATAATTCGCCTTCCGACCTCATTACATTTTCGACAATCTTATCCACACCCTCTATTTGCATTTCTTGATCTCCCACTGGATTCACCTGATTTTCTTGTTCGGATGCTTCACATGCTTCTTGCGGCACATCAATTCCTGGCATTTTTTTCGCAAAAATCATATCGATTTTGATTTTTGGCCTTATTTTATATTGATTATATCCTATCGCGCAAAAAAAACGCAAATGCCGCTTTCGCGGCTCTTCGGAAAGAGAAAAACATAATTTAAAGACCGGCGATGGTTTTGATGGCCGAGATCGGGATCACGCTCACCCAGCCATCCTTGCTTACCATGGCAATGCCCAGAATATTCCCTTCGATATCGAATACCGGCGCGCCTTGGGCCGAAGCTCTTTCCAGGATATTGGTATTGATCACCTCCGGAGTAAAGTCGCGCACCACGCCCTCGTCGGAGAAATTGCCGCCCGATTCGAGTACTCCGGCCATGACCACCCGCTCGCCCAACTTCAGGTTTTCCAGCCGGTAAAAGCTCGAGGTGGGCCAGCTGGAACCCTCAAGCTTCAAAATCGCCAGGTTCTTGTCCTTATCGCGCTTCACGACTTGGAATGCCACCGGCTTGCCGGCAACAATCACCTGCGCCTCGGTACCCGGCGGAAAAAGGGTGTAAGGGAATGCCACCAAGCCATCGGACGTAAGGATCACTCCCGAGCCATAGGCCGTACCTTTCGCGGTCGTGGTTTTGATCGCGACCGCGGTGTTCGCCACTTTGGCCACCGCATCCTTGAGGGCCTTGTTCTCCTGGATAGTCACCACCGGTTTACTATTGACCGGCATCGACGATACGTTGAATCCACCAAAATCCGCGGGCATAGTCCCCACCAAATACGAGAACGCCGCGGCGCCGCCCAGGGCACCGCCGGCGACCGCCGCTATTACCACCAATAAAGTTTTTACGATTTTCATTTGTTGACTATGCGGTTACTTTCGACGCCTTGTGCGGCTTGACCGCTATTTTTTCCGGCGCCTTGACCACGATATCCGAGTTGTCGGCATCGACCAAGACAGTATCGCCTTCCACCACATCGCCGGAAACGATCTTGAGCGCCAGGGCGTCCAAAACCAGCTTTTGGATTACGCGGCGCAGCGGCCGGGCGCCCAGATTGGAATCGAAGCCGCGCTGGGCCAGCACCTCCTTGGCCTTTTCGGTCACGTTGATGCCGATCGCCTTGGGCTTGAGGCGCTTGTCCACCTTCCTGAGCTCAAGATCGACGATCTGCTTGATCTCCTCCTTGCCAAGATAGTTGAAGATCACGATCTCGTCAATGCGGTTCAAAAATTCCGGCCGGAAAGATTCCTTCAGGACCGACATCACCTTTTCATGCAGCTTTTCCTTGCTCATATCTTCCGCGCCGCCGGCCGAAAAGCCCAACGCCGCCTCCTTGGCAATGATATCGGAGCCGATGTTCGACGTCATGATCAGGATGGCGTTCTTGAACGACGCCGTCCTCCCTTTGGCATCGGTCAGGCGGCCGTCCTCCAATATTTGCAGCAGGATGTTGAACACTTCCGGGTGCGCTTTTTCGATTTCATCCAACAATATCACCGAATACGGCCGGCGGCGGATCTTTTCCGTCAGCTGGCCGCCTTCCTCGTAACCCACGTATCCCGGAGGCGAACCCAGAATACGCGACACAGTATGCTTTTCCATGTATTCGGACATGTCCAGCCGCACCAGAGCGTTTTCGTCATTGAACAGGAACGCCGCCAGCGCCTTGGCCGTCTCGGTCTTGCCCACGCCCGTGGGTCCCAGGAACATGAACGATCCCAGCGGCCGGTTCTCTTCGGCAATGCCGGCGCGCGCGCGACGGATCGCATTGGCGATCGCCACGATTGCCGGCTCCTGCCCCACCACGCGGTTCTTCAGCGTGCCTTCCAGATTTTGCAGTTTGCGCGCTTCTTCCTCGAGCAGGCGCATGACCGGAATCCCGGTCCACCGCGAAACCACTTTGGCCACATCCTGTTCGGTCACCCGCTCTTTTAATATCGGACGGTCTTTCTGGAAACGCGCCAGTTTTTTCTCGGCGGCTTTCAGCTCCTTCATCAATTGCGGGATCTTGCCGTATTTCAGCTCGGCCACACGCTGCAAATTCGCGCGGGCTTCTTCCTTTTCGATCTCGAAACGGAATTCTTCCAGCTGTTTTTTCAAGGTCTTGATCTTGCCGATGGTCTCTTTTTCCGACCGCCACTTGGCCTCGATGCCTTTGGCCTTTTCTTTGAGGTCAGCCAGTTCGCTGGTTATCGCTTTCAGCCGCCGCGTCGAGTTTTGGTCCTTATCGTTTTTTATCGCTTCCTGTTCCACTTCCAAGCGCTGGATATCCTTGCGCAATTTCTCAAACTCTACCGGCTCGGACTCGATGTCCAAGCGCAAGGCGCTCATCGCCTCGTCCATAAGATCAACCGCCTTGTCCGGCAGGAACCGGTCCGGAATATAGCGCGCCGACAATTCCACGCACGCTTCCAGGGCTTTTTCGTCAATCTTGACGCCATGGTGCAGTTCGTATTTCTCTTTCAATCCCAGCAGAATGGTTTTCGCGTCCTCCGGCGACGGCTCGGCCACGTAGATCGGCTGAAAACGCCGTTCCAGGGCCGGGTCTTTTTCGATGTATTTTTGGTATTCCTTCAAAGTCGTGGCGCCGATCGCTTTCAGTTCACCGCGCGCCAAAGCCGGCTTCAATAGGTTGGAAGCATCAATGGTGCCGTCGGCCGCGCCCGCGCCCACCAAAGTGTGCAGTTCGTCGATGAAGAATATGTAACGTCCGGCCGCGCGGTCCATTTCACGCAACAGGGCTTTGACGCGGTCTTCGAATTCGCCGCGGTATTTGGTGCCCGCGATCAGCGCGCCCAGGTCCAGGGAAATTATTTCCTTATCCCGCAGACTTTCGGGAGCGGCGCCGGAAACGATGCGTTGCACCAAGCCTTCCACGATCGCGGTTTTGCCCACGCCCGCCTCGCCGATGAGCACCGGGTTGTTCTTGGTGCGGCGCGAAAGCACTTGCATCAAGCGCTTGATCTCGTTGTCGCGGCCGATGACCGGGTCCAACTTGCCGGCCCGCGCCATGGTGGTCAGGTTGCGCGTGTATTTCTCGATGACCTGGTATTTTGATTCCGGCTCCGGATCGGTGATGCGCTGGCCGCCACGGATCTTAGCCAGCTCCTTGAGCACGCCTTCGTAGTCGATGCCGCCGGCTTCGGGCATGGCAAACCCGCCTTCGGCGCGGATGAAATCCGCCTTGGCCAGGGTCTCTTTGGCCTTGGTATTCGTTGCAAGCAATGCCAGAAACAGATGTTCCACGGAAATGAATTCGTCGCCCATCTTGCTGGCCTCTTCGCGCGCCACGTCCAAAACCTTGGCCATATCCTGGGTCAGGTAAAATTGTCCGAACGCCTGGGGCGAGGACACCACCGGCAACTTCGTCAATGCCGCCGACGCCTTCCGCTTCAGCACTTCAACGTCAACGCCAAGACGCTCAAGCAGGTTGAGCACCAGGCTTTTTTCCTGGGAAAGAAGCGACACCAGCAGATGAAGCGCGTCAATCTGCTGCTGCCCCTTTTCCCGCGCCAGGTCCTGCGCAAACAGGATCGCTTCCTGGGCTTTGTGGGTAAAGTTTGCCGCTGAATTCATGGTAATAAATTTCGAATATCGAATTTCGAATATCGAAACAATATCGAACATAATTCAACAAATCCAATGAATCTTATTCGGATTTTATTGAATCAATTTCTTTATTGCGTTTATTGTTTCGGATTTCGATATTCGAGATTGAATTTTCTTTCAATTATTATTGTGTTACGCCCCGGTCTCCCATCACGATATCGATGTTCAACTCGGAGCCTCCCCTTCTGACTCGCAAAGTTACTTTATCACCGGGATTATATTTTGCAACCAGCTGCGACAACGGATTGCTTTTGGTGATCTTTTCGCCGTTCATTTCCAGGATGATATCGCCGTCTTTCAGGCCCGCGCTTGCCGCCGGTGAACCCGCGACGACCGCCGAAACCGCGCTACCCCGGCTGTCAACGGCATCGGCATGGACCCAGGCACCGTAATTGACCGGGAGATCGTTGTCTTTGGCAACGATCTCGTCAACGATTCCATAATAGACCCCCAGATAGGCATAAGTTATCTTTCCGCTTTTTTGCACCTGTTCGATATCCCGTTTGGCCGCGTTGGCCGGGATCACGAACCCGATGTTTTGCGCGCCGCTGGCCATGGCGGTGTTAACGCCAATAACTTCGCCCTTCAAATTAAGCAGAGGCCCCCCGGAATTGCCTTCATTGATCGCCGCGTCGGTTTGAATAAGGTTTTCCAGCGTTTCGCTGGTGCCGCCGCCGCTCGCGGTGATCGATCGCTGCAGGCCCGAGATCACACCCACCGAAACCGTATTGTTGAACTCCCCCAAGGCGTTGCCGATGGCAATAACGGTTTGGCCTATCTGCAGGCTCGAGGAATCGCCAAACTTCACCGCCGGAAATTTCTGGCCAGAATCGCCTTCGATCTTGAATACCGCGATGTCCTGGGACGGATCCAGCGCCATAACCTTGGCCGGATATTTTTTGCCGTCACTGGTAATGGCGGTGTATTCCGCGCCCGTATCGGCCGTGACGTGTTTGTTGGTCACTGCCAGGCCGTCTTCGCTGACAATGAATCCGGTCCCGGCGCCGACCCTCATCTCCTCGGTGCCCCTCTGCCGCTGCTGCGGAATCATAAAATTCCATCCCCGAAACGGAGATATGTAATATTGCTCGTAAACCGGCACGTCCTTGGTAATGATGATTGAAACCACCGCCGGCGACGAATCTTTGACCACCTTGATGACCGCGTCCTCCTGTGAAGTCTGCGGAGTATAGGCCGATTGCGCCGGTGACGGCGACGGAGCCACGGTCTTGGGCAGAGAAATGTTAGGCAGCGTAATGTTGAATTGCTTGGCCAAAGCCCCCAAATCATTGTAGGACGCGGCTCCCAAGCCAAAACCGATCGCCAGCGCCAAAATGAGAAAAAATGCGGTATAAGAATGCTTTTTTTTCGACATCGCCGGCGGTTCCGAAGCCGTCTTATTTTCCCCCGTTTGTACCGTCTCCTCTTTGGCCTCCGAAACACCGGATGGTTCAAGATCGTACATGGACATGGATTTTAATGTCAAATCTCAAATGTCAAATGTCAAAACCGGATATGTATTTGCCATTTGATATTTTACATTTGTCATTTGGATTTAAAATTTTCCGCTGAAAATTTTTTTTGCTTCCTCCCAGAAACTCGGGTCATTGTTCAATATCTTTGCCTGGTACCACCACTCCGCGCCCCACAGATAGAACGCATCGAATCCCGTCTTTTTGGCGTATTCAATGTTATTCCTGAATTGCTCAAGCGACAATGTCTTTTCGCTTTCCGCGCCATTGCAGTCGTAGAGCTGGTTGGCACACCACGGTTCGGCTTGCAATTCGACGCAGATAACGTGCTTTTTAAAAACCAGATCTATCAGCTTTGCCTTAAGACCGTAAAACAGCGGCGGGATCGGATAGGTAACGTAGGATTTAAACTCCTTGAAATATACCCGGCGGTACATCGTCACGCCGACGATATCGCCGATCTTGGCCGCCGCAAACCACGACGAACCCTCCCCGCTATCCGATATTACAACGGGCCGATTTTGCCCGTCAAGGGACCTCACCAAAGCAACTTCCTTTACCAAAAAATCCTTGTCGGTCCAGGGGCATTCGCCGAAAGCGAACAGCGGTTCATTTTCCACCTGCCAGGCAGCCACGGCCGGATCGTCCTTGTAGTGCCGGACCACGTTTTCCAGCATTTCCAATATCTTTTTTTGCTGTTCCTCTTTACCGATATCCTTGGCCCAGCCCGGAATATGGCATTCCGGCCAGCGGGGCGTCTTCATGCCGATGACCAGCATCACTTTGGCGTCGCGAAGACGCGCCTGCTCGATCTGCCAATCCATCCCGGAATAATCGTAGATGCCGGCCTGCGGTTCCAGCAAGTCCCAATGCGCCGACAATTTCAAATTCTTAACTTTCAGGTCATCCAGCAGCGCTAAATAATTTGCCCGCCAATCCAATCCCATGTTCTGGCTGTGCTTTTGCGAGAAAACCAATCCGTATTCGATCTTTTTTGCCATGGGCATCGGTATCAGATACAACAAAACAGTCGCCAGGCCCAATACTGTTATTACCAAGATGGCCTTAAATTTCTTTCGCATTATTTTATTATAACAAAATGAAACCGCGACCGTAATTCCGGCCGCGGTCATCAATTATATATTTCCTATCGGAATTTTCGCCCTCCCGGGGTCTGCACCCCGGGCGGCGACCGGAGGAGGTTTCCTCCGGCCTCCTCATCCCATCGGTTCCCCGGCTAAAGCCGGGGTCTACCTCGGGATCAACATTTAAAATAGGTTCCACCAGGATTTCTTCTTCTTTTCCGAAACCGGCCTTTGCGTCACGGTCGCTTCCGGGGCAATGGTTTTATGTTTGACTTCCATTTCCCCGTAAGTAAGAGCGCTACCACCCTTAACTTTCATGGAATCCGCGACTATTTTATCGGCATCAACGGACCCGCCGGTAATTTCCAAGTTTTCCGCGGTCACCGAACCGACACTCATCGAACCTCCTCTCATGATAATTCCTGTATTTACCCTTCCGTCCTTTTTATCGCCGTTTGCTTCAATTTTTTGCGATAGCTCTTTCTTTCTTGGTTCCCGCTTCATTTTTCTGGCATCGATCCTTCGTTGTCGGGCCTGCGCTTCTCCGCTTTCGCGGCCCGCATCTCGCAAATCCCCCTCAATTTCTTCGTCCAATCCGGCCATCTCCTTCTCGAGATCCGCCATTTCTTTTTCCAACTCTGGGTCATGTTCATTTCCGCGCACTATTTTTGCCCCACGCCCGATAACAACACTGCCGAAATGCTTGGTTTCCCCGTCGCGCACAATCAAACCCCCGCTATTTATCACCAAATCGGGAGCTTGTTCTTCCCCTCCCTCAAAATTTTTTTTATTCATATTTTTTTAATTTATCGCAAAAATCGCCAGGCCGACCATTAGCAAAACGATGGCAAAAAGTTTCTTGGCCACGGCCGCCGGGTGCTTCTTTTCCCGGAAAAGCTTGGGATAGTGACGTGCTAAAAAAAACGAAAAGGTAAAGATAAAGACGTACTGGACGCCCGCCATCGCGTTGATTACGGGAACATTGGCCTGGGGCGCCATCGACACCGCCAGGCTCTGCGTCATGAATGCCAGGCCGCCCATCGCCTGCCCGACGAAGAACAAAGGACTGGGCTGGCCGGCATCTTTGGCGCGATGATGGCCGAAAACCGCGGCGCGTACCGCCCGCGACGACATAAACGAGATCGCCGCCAGCGTCGAGCCGAACGCCATGAGCACGAAGCCCGGAATAAACGACAACTGCAAATACACCAACTTGGCCAGTACCACCGACGCCGCAAATAACAAAGACGCGCCAAGGATGTATCCCAATTGGTTGCTTTTTATTCTGATACCGTTGGCCATTATCAACCAACTGCCCAGGATCAGAAGAAAAAACCCGGCCAATTCCTTAGAATCCAATAACTCCACACCGCCGGAAACCGCCACGGTCAAGAAAAATCCAAAGATGGGCACCAGGCCGCCGATGATCGGCACCGCGCGCGACGCCTCCAATTTCTGCAACGCCGAAAGATAAAAGAACGAACCGTAGATCTGCGCCGCGCCCGCGGCAATGCCGGTCAAAAACAAAAGCGGCGCGGGATTGGCCCAAGCGCCGAGAGGCAACAACAAAAACGCGACCGCACTCAAAATCCCCACGTAGAACGCGTATATCTTGGGATTCGAAAGCTTTCCCGAAAGCAGGACCTTGTCGATCAGGGACGCAACCGCCAGCAAAGTATAACTGGCAATCGCGGCGAATAACCACCACATTGATTCTTGAATCGTGATTTAAGATTTAAGATTTATGATCTGGTTCAAATCGCGATTCTTAAATCATAAATCCTAAATCGAAACAAAGCAAAAACCGATAAAAA
>JALOQL010000110.1 GCA_025453415.1 Minisyncoccota bacterium | reverse complement strand
TTTTCGATTTTGCGTAAAAATTTTTCATCAACATGAGCGAAGAACAAGCCGACAACATAAAATTGAACGAACCGCTGTCGAAATACTGTACTTATCGGATCGGCGGCCCCGCCAAATGTCTTTTTTTCGCGGGCAGCGCCGAGCAGATCATTGCCGGGCTGGAAGTGGCGCGGGACAACAAATTCCCGTTTTTTGTTTTGGGAGGCGGCAGCAACGTGCTTTTTTCCGACAACGGTTTTGACGGCCTGGTCCTGAAGATCGAGAGCAATTATGTCGAGCCGGCCGGCGGCGAAACTTTGGTAAGGCTTAATGTGGGCGCGGGCACGCCGCTGGCGGCGCTGGCGCGCTATGCCGCGGACAACTCGTTGACCGGCATGGAATGGGCGGCCGGGATACCGGGCACCGTGGGCGGCGCCATCCGCGGCAACGCGGGTGCGTTCCACCAGGATATTTCCGAAGCGGTCGTCGAGGTCCAGGCGGCGAAGATCGGCGAAACGGGCATTGAGACCGTTACGATTGCCAAACCCGAATGCAAATTTTCTTACCGAGAAAGCGTTTTCAAAAACGACAAGAATCTGGTAATCGTCTCGGCGCTGGTGCGCTTGCGCAAAGGAAATAAGCAGGAGATCGAGTCGCTGATGAAGGAATATCTTGCCAAAAAGTCGACGACCCAGCCGCTGGATTATCCGTCGGCCGGTTCGGTGTTCGTGAATCCCGAAGGCTTTTTCGCCGCCAAGCTGATCGAGGATTGCGGGTTCAAAGGAAAAACTGTGGGCGGCGCCAAAGTTTCGGAAAAACATTCAAATTTCATAATCAACGGCGGCAATGCGACGGCTCGCGATGTAAAGGATCTTATTGGCGAAATTAAAAAAAGCGCCAAAGAAAAATTCAACGTCGATCTGAAAGAGGAAATCGAGATCGTGTAGCCGAGCAAAAATATTTTTTTGGAAAGGTCCGCCCGTAAGCGGATTTTTTTGTTTTGTTTTTTGGATTTTTTTTGAAAATTAAAAATTGGAAATTTGAAATTGCGAAAAATTTCTAAAAATTTTTCGCGTTTTGACTTATCCACACTTGACAAACTTCTGTGGCGTGAAAAAATAAAAGTAACAGAATGTCGCAGAATTTTTTTAACAAAAATTTTGCGAGCAAAAACAAACGGTCGAACAAGAAAAATATTTTTTAAAATAATTTTTAAAAAAATGGCAACAAAAGCAAAAGGAGGCAAGAAGAAGGCTGGCGGCACCAAGAAGAAGGCTGGCACGAAGAAGAGAAAGTAGTTTCTTCGTGAATCTCTGGGAGGAAAATTCAGTGAATTTTAGCAATAAAAGGATGTAAAATCCTCATCGAATTTGTATAATCCAATTAACAATCGACCAAAAATATAACCAATAAAAACGATGAACATAATCATCAAGACCAAGAACATCGAGCTGACGCCGTCGCTGCGCGACTTCGTGGAAGAAAAGATCGGATCGCTGGAAAAATATTTCAATCTTCTGCAGATCGATGACGACCCGGCTTTGGGGGCGACGATCGACGCGGTTGTCGAGGTGGGGAAAACAACGATGCATCACCGCAAAGGAAATATTTCCCGCGCCGAGGTCTTGCTGACATTCCATCGCAATACGATCCGAGCGGCCAAATCCGCCGATGACCTGGAGGCGGCGGTGATTGCGGTGCACGATGATCTGCAGCGCCAATTAACCGATTTCAAGGAAAAAAAGATCGAAAAGGCGCGCCGGTAGCCGATTCCCGGATGATTTACGCGAAGGGGGCGCCGCCCCCTTTCTTTTTTCGTGAATTGCATTAGAATGAGCAATTAAGTTCAAAATCAAAATGACAAATGTCAAATCAAATTCAAAGCTCAAATGGAATTCGAATTCCATTTTGACATTTGGATTTTGGATTTGATTTGACATTTGAGCTTTGACATTTGATATTTTCCATGTCAATTTTAACGAGGATTTTCGGCGACGAAAACAAGAATTATTTCAAAAAACTGAAGCCCGCGGTGGAAACGATCGGCGGCCTGGAAAAGGATCTTCAGGGCTTGGGCGAAGAACAATTAAAGGCAAAGACCGCGGAATTCAAGGAACGGCTTGCCAAGGGGGCGGTTTTGGACGATCTTCTGCCGGAAGCGTTCGCGCTAGTGCGCGAGGCGGCGCGGAGGAACCTGGGCCAGCGGCATTTCGACGTCCAGCTGATGGGCGGCATTGTTTTGCACCAGGGCAAGATCGCGGAAATGAAGACCGGCGAAGGCAAGACCTTGACCGCGACCCTGGCGGTATATCTTAACGCCCTGGAAGCGAAGGGGGCGCATCTGGTGACCGTCAACGATTACCTGGCCCGCCGCGACTGCGTCTGGATGGGGCAGGTTTACCATGCGTTGGGATTGTCGGTCGGATGCGTCAATCACGACCAGTCGTTCATTTACGATCCCGGATATTGCAAGGCGCAGGAAACCGAAGACACGATGCGCGACAATGTGGGTTCGTTCCACGTGTCACAGGACTTTTTGCGGCCTTGCGGTCGCCGCGACGCCTACCTTGCCGACATTACCTACGGCACCAACAACGAGTTTGGTTTCGACTATCTGCGCGACAATATGGCGACGCGTCTCGAGGACAAGGTCCAGCGGCCGTTCAATTACGCCATTGTCGACGAGGTCGATTCGATCCTTATCGACGAAGCGCGCACCCCGCTGATCATTTCGGCGCCCGATGAGGAAAGTTCCAAATGGTACCAGGATTTCGCGCGGATAATCCCGCGCCTGAAGGCCGAGGACGATTACAAGGTGGACGAAAAGGACCGCGCCGCAACCCTGACCGAGGCGGGCATCACCAAAGTGGAGCAGATCATGGGAACGGACAATATATATGAAGAAAAAGGCATTAAATACCTGCACCACCTGGAGCAAGCCCTGCGGGCGCAGGCGCTTTACAAGCTGGACCGCGACTATGTGGTCAAGGACGACGAGATCATTATTATCGACGAATTTACCGGCCGCTTGATGCCGGGGCGCCGGTGGTCCGGCGGTTTGCACCAGGCTATCGAGGCCAAGGAGGGGGTGAAGGTCCAGCCCGAATCGCTGACGCTGGCATCGATCACTTTCCAAAATCTTTTCCGCATGTACAAAAAGCTGGCCGGAATGACCGGTACGGCGCTGACTTCCGCCGAGGAATTCGACAAGGTGTACGGCCTCGACTGCGTGCCGATCCCGACCAACAAGCCGTTGAAGCGCGTGGACCTGCCCGACCGGATATATAAGACCGAACAGGGGAAATTTGCGGCCGTGGTCGCGGAGATCCGGGAAAGGAATAAGGCCGGCCAGCCGGTGCTGGTGGGCACGCGCTCGGTGGAGAAAAACGAATACCTGGGCAAACTGCTCGAAAGGGAAGGCGTCAAACATGAGATATTGAACGCCAAGAACCATGAACGGGAAGGTGAAATTATCGCCCAAGCCGGACGCCGGGGAGCGGTGACCATCGCCACCAATATGGCGGGCCGCGGCGTGGATATTGTTTTGGGAGGCAATCCGCCGGATTCGGCCGAGGCCGAAGCGGTGCGCCAGGCCGGCGGGCTGTTCATTATCGGCACGGAAAGGCATGAGGCGCGGCGCATCGACAACCAGCTGCGCGGCCGCGGCGGCCGCCAGGGCGATCCGGGCGTAACGCAATTCTTTATTTCCACGGATGACGACCTGGTGCGGATTTTCGCGGGCGACGCGATGAAAAAACTGATGAACGTGCTCAACGTTCCCGAGGACATGCCCATCGAATCGGGCATGGTTTCCAAGCGCATCGAGGAAGCCCAGACCAAGATCGAAGGCAGCAATTTCGACATCCGCAAGCATTTGCTGGATTACGATTCCGTGCTGAACAAGCACCGCGAGGTGATCTACAAGAAGCGCGATGAAATGCTGGCCAAAAGCAAGGAAGAGGTCCTGGCCTACGCGCGGGAACTGGCCCAAAAAGGCGGCGCCGAAGAAAAATACGCGGCCAGAGAAAAGGAGATCGGGGAAGACGTCATGGTCCAGGCCGTCCGGTTCATCTCGCTCAAAACCGTCGACTTTTTTTGGCAGGAGCATCTGGAGCTGATGGATAATGTGCGCGATTCGGTGAAATTGCGCGCCTATGGCCAGCAGGACCCGCTGGTGGAATACAAAAACGAAGCCAACAAGCAATTTCGCAATCTGCTGGATACGGTTGAGGCCAATATTCTGCAAAACCTGCTCAACATTTCCGTGAACCCGCAGGCCGTGGCCGCGGCCACGGAGATCAAGCCCGCCAAGCCCGCGGCCCAGGGAAAAGTGGACCGCAACGACCCCTGCCCGTGCGGTTCGGGAAAGAAGTACAAAAAATGCTGCGGGAAATAAGGTTATGGATAGCCAAAACCAGTCCAAAGTCGGCATCGGGATACTGATCTTCAAAGAAGGCAAGGTCCTGTTGGGAAAACGGTTGGGGAATCACGCCGCCGGCCTTTACAGCGGGCCGGGCGGCCATTTGGAATATATGGAGTCGTTCGCGGATTGCGCCCAACGCGAAACGCGCGAAGAAACGGGTATCGAGATCGGCAATATTAAATTCCTTTGCCTGAGCAATCTCAAGGCTTACGCGCCGCATCATTACGTCAATATCGGTCTGACCGCGGACTGGAAAAGCGGCGAACCCAAAAACATCGAGCCGGATAAATGTGCCGGTTGGAACTGGTATGGCTTGGACGAATGGCCACCGCCACTGTTCGAGGTTTACAACAATTACCGGATTGCTTTGCGGACCGGCCAAAACTATTTTGACGCCTGATCTATGGAAATAAGAATCGTAAAAAGTGAAAGAGGTA
>JALOQL010000109.1 GCA_025453415.1 Minisyncoccota bacterium | reverse complement strand
ATGGCGGTGATCGACAAGATCATCGAGAAGGCGGCGCCGCAGTGGCCGATAAACCAGATCTCGATCGTGGACCGCAATATTTTAAGGCTGGGTCATTTCGAGTTGCTTTACGAGGATAAAAAGGCGGTTCCGCCCAAGGTGGCCATCAACGAGGCTATTGAGCTGGCCAAGAATTTTGGCGGCGAGAGCTCGGGTAAGTTTGTAAATGGCGTCCTGGGGACTATCTATAAGGAAATGCTGGCGGCCGATCCGGATTTCGGCAAGGAAGGCCAGAAGGCGGAATCAGAAAATGACGGCGCGGCCGTTGCGGTAAAGGACGGGGAGTCCGGGGAGGGAAACGAACCGAACATATGAAAGAATTCGAAATCCTGGAAAAAAAACTTGGCATAAATTTCCAAAACAAGGAATTGCTGACGCAGGCGTTCATCCATCGCTCCTATCTGAACGAGAATCCCAAGGTCAATCTGGGCAACAACGAACGGTTGGAATTCCTGGGAGACGCGGTTCTGGAGCTGGTGGTGACCGAAAACCTGTTTGCCAAATATCCCGATGAATCCGAAGGCAAGCTGACCAGCTGGCGGGCGGCGCTTGTCAATACGAAAATGATCTCGGCCGCGGCCTCAAAGATCGGGTTTGGGGATTTTTTGCTGCTATCCAAGGGGGAAGCCAAGGAAGAAGGCAAATCCCGCCAATATATTCTGGCCAATACCTTCGAGGCGTTCATTGGGAGCCTATACCTTGACCAGGGCTATGGGGCGTGCCGCGAATTTATCGCCAAAAATTTACTGGTCGAGCTTCCCAAGATCATAAAGCACGAGCTTTACCGCGACGCCAAGTCGCGCTTCCAGGAGATTGCCCAAGAGAAGGTCAAGATCACGCCCACTTACCAGGTGCTTGACGAGCAGGGGCCGGACCACGCCAAATATTTCACGGTCGGCGTTTACCTGTCCAACGAGATGGTTGCCAAGGGTAGTGGTTACTCCAAGCAGGAAGCCGAGGAGGTAACGGCCAAGAACGCGCTCGAGGCCAAAGGATGGTCCTAGACCGATCTAGGATATTAGATTTAAGATTTAAGATTTAAGAATAATGCCGGAATTCCTTCATGAATCATAAATCTTAAATCATAAATAAATCAAAACCTTGCAAAGTGCGGGGAAATATGTATAATATAAGGCGTTGTAAATAAAGAATAATTTATTATGTTGACTATAAGATTGCATCGGATCGGCAAGACCAACCAACCGGCTTTCAAGATGGTGGTTGTCGATAAAAAACTGTCCGCCGCCGCGGGCAAATTCACCGAGGAAGTCGGTATGGTGGATCGCATTGCCAAAAAAGTGACTTTGAACAAGGAAAAGATCAATTACTGGATTTCCAAGGGGGCCCAGCCTTCGCCTTCCGTGAACAATATTTTGGTTAAAGAGAAAGTGATCGAAGGCAAAAAAATCGCCAATCACGCTCAGCCCAAGAAAAAGGAAGGCGCGGCCGCCGCTCCCGCGGCCAAGTAGCGCGCAACCTGTGGATTGATGCCCGATTGACACCCCAGTTTTGGATTGGTTATACTTTACTCATAGTACCGGAAAGGTCGAGTAATTTTATACGATTGACTGAATATTCAAGTATGGATAAAAAAACAGCGGACCACGAATTTCTGGAATTTCTGATCAAGGCATTGGTCGATCATCCCGAAGACGTCGTTGTCAACCGGACCGTTGACGAGATGGGCGTATTGCTTTCATTGAAGGTTAACGCCGAGGACATGGGACAGATCATCGGCCGCTCCGGAAGCACTGCCAGGGCCATCAGGAACCTGGTGCGCATCATCGGCCTAAAAAACCATGCGCGGGTCAACCTCAAGATCGAGGAACCCGAAGGCGGACGGAGAGCTCCCAAGTCCGAGCAGGCTCCGGCAGCATCGGTTGATGAAGTGGACGATCTGAGGTTCTAATCATAATTTCAAAAAGAAACCCCTGAAAAATCAGGGTTTTCTTTTTGAAAAATTAAAGCTTAAAGAGATTGTAGTTTCATGATAATTTTTGATTTCATCACCATATTTCCGGAAATCGTCGCGCCCTATTTCGAGGGGTCGCTTTTTGCCAAAGCGCGCGACAAAAAGCTGTTGCGGGTCCGCACGCACAATCTGCGGGATTTTGCCTCTGACAGGCACCACACCGTCGATGACAGTCCTTACGGCGGCGGCTTGGGGATGGTGATGAAAGTGGACGTTTGGCACAAGGCTCTGGCCAAGGTGGCGAAGCTGAAAGTTTCCGGAAAGAAGTTTAAACCAGCAAAAAAGGACACTGCCATTGTGATGCTCACTCCCCGGGGGAGAAAATTCGACCAAAGGATGGCGCAGAAACTGGCGAAAATGAAACAGATCGTCTTTGTCTGCGGGCGCTACGAGGGCGTGGACGAGCGCGTGGCAAAAAACATCGCGACAATGGAGGTTTCCATCGGCGATTACGACCTGATGGGCGGCGAACTGGCCGGCATGGTCATTGCCGAGACCGTGGCGCGCCTGATACCGGGCGTCATCGGCAAACCGGAATTCTTGAAGGAACGCAACGGCAAGGAAGGTTTTTTTGAATCGGCGCAATATACTCGTCCGGAAGTGTATTCGCCCAAAAAGGGGATTAATTGGCGCGTGCCCAAGGAGCTTCTGACCGGTGATCCCAAAAAGATCGGCCCCTGGCGCCAGGCGCACGGAAAAGCTATATAATTAAGAATTTATTAAATATAAACAAAATGGAACCGAATAAAATCGAACCAAAAGTTGTCGGTCCGCTGACGTTTAGGCAATTTATTATTATCTCGATCGGCACCACCCTGTCTTTTACCGTTTATTTTTTGCTTGGGGGATCGAATATGCCTTTGGCATTGGCGCTTATCGCAGTGATCGAGGTTGTAGCGTTGGCGATGGCGTTTGTTCGCGTGAGCCCCAAAAATGGCGGCCAAGCTCCGCCCGAAGCGTAGCCTTGTTTTTTTATTGAAAAACGCTATACTGTATTCGTGCTAAAAATTATTGATACGCCCTCCTTCGCCAAGGCTTCGGAAGGGCGTAAATTTTGTGCTCAAAATTTACGGGTTGGTACCCAAGCAGCCAAAGGGGCCGCGCTGTAAACGCGGTGGCTTTCGCCTTCAGGGGTGCAAATCCCTTCCAGCCCACAAATTTTCGCTTCGCGAAAATTTAGTAAATGAGTAGATTAGTTGATGGGTAATGAGCAAATGCCAAACAAATTCTTATTCCAGGATTTGGTTGTCTATCAAAGAAGCTTGTCTTTTTCGATAAAAGCTTGTAAGATTGCCAGTGATTTTCCAATTAAGTATTCGCGGATTAGGGACCAAATAATTGGTGCGTCGACGTCTATTCCTTTAAATATAGCAGAGGGTTCGGGGAGAAAATCGACTAAAGAAAGGATTAATTTCTATAATATCAGCCGATCATCGGTGTTTGAATGTGTCCCATTGTTTGAAATATGTAAAAGTTTGGAATTGATTGGAGCCGATGATTTTGCGGATTTAA
>JALOQL010000108.1 GCA_025453415.1 Minisyncoccota bacterium | reverse complement strand
CCGATCTCAAGCAGTTTTTCGATGTTGACCAGCAGCAGGTTGCGTTCGTTCATGGCGTCGAACACGCCGGCCTTGATCAGCGCTTCCAGCGATTTGCGGTTGATGACCTTGGGGTTTATCCGTTTCATAAAATCGAATATATCGGCAAATGGCCCGTTTTCCTTGCGAACCGCCACGATTTCGCTGACCGTATTTTCGCCCACGTTTTTGATCGCGGCCAGGCCGAAACGTATTTTGTTGGCGCCCGGGATGACAGTGAAGCCGTGAAAGCTTTCGTTGACGTCCGGCGCCAGGACTTCGATACCCATGCCCTTGCATTCGCCGATAAGGTAGCCGACGCGCTCCACGTCATTCTTCTCGGAAGTGATAAGCGCGGCCATGAATTCAACCGGATAATGGGCCTTTAAATACGCGGTTTGGTAGGCCACCATGGCATAACAGGCGGCGTGCGACTTGTTGAACGAATAATCCGCAGAAGGTTCGATCCAGCTCCAAATCTCCTGTCCTACCTTCTTGGGGATGCCATTCTTGATACAGCCCTCGATGAATTTTTGTTTGGAGGCCATCATCAGGTCTTTGATTTTCTTGCCGATGGCTTTGCGAAGCGTATCGGCTTCGGCCATGGTAAAACCGGCCAGCTCCTGGGCGATCCTCATTGTTTGTTCCTGGTAAAGAATGATGCCGTAGGTCGGCCCCAGGATCGGTTCCAGTTTGGGATGTAAAAACGAGGGAACGGTCAAGCCGTTTTTGCCTTCGATGAATTGCGGGATGAACTGCATCGGGCCGGGGCGGTAGAGCGCGACCATAGCGATGATATCTTCGAACTGGGTGGGTTTGAGCTGTTTTAAATACCGCTGCATGCCGGCGGATTCCAACTGGAACACTCCCACCGTATCGCCGCGCGCCATGAGCTCATAGGTGGGCTTGTCGTCCATTGGCACGGTTTTGAGGTCAATACTGTGTTTTTGGACCACATAGATACGCGACAAAGTATCTTCGATGATGGTCAGGTTTTTCAGTCCCAAAAAGTCCATCTTCAAAAGCCCCATGTCCTCAATGGCGTGCAATTCGTATTGCGATACGAGGCCGTTGTCATCGGCGGTGGGATGCTGGACCGGGACTATTTCGTCCAATGGGAGGGGTGAAATGACCACGCCGCAGGCGTGAGTTGAGGCATGGCGGGCGCAACCTTCCAGTTTTTTGGCAAAACTGAACAACCGCTTGGCCTTCTCGTCGCCGGCAACCAGCATTTTCAGTTCGTCCACCTTATCGAGCGATTCGGCCAGGTCCATACCAAAGGGAATCATCTTGGCCAGCTTGTCGCAGTAACTGTATGGATATTGCAGGACCCGGCCCACGTCGCGCACGACGGCGCGCGCCGCCATGGTTCCAAAAGTGATGATCTGGGCGACGTGGTCGTGCCCGTATTTTTGTCCCACGTAATCGATTACCTCCGGCCGCCTCCGGTCGGCAAAATCCATGTCGATATCCGGCAGGGATACGGCCGAACGTCCGGGGTTCAGGAAGCGTTCGAACAGCAAGTCATACTTGAGAGGATCGATTTCGGTGATGTTTAAAAGGTAGGACACCAGTGATCCGGCCGCCGAGCCGCGGCCCGGGCCGACCACGATGCGGTTGCTTTTGGCCCAGTTCACGAAATCCTGCACAATGAGGAAATATTCAATGAAGCCCAGCTGTTTGATGACGCCGAATTCGTATTCGAATCGGTCGATAATCTCTTTGGAGGGATTATTGCCGAAGCGGAATTCCAAGCCTTTGTCGCAAAGCTGGCGCAGATATTGTTCGGTGGTATAGCCCTCGGGCGGCGTGTAGCGGGGCAACTTGGTCTTTTTGAGCTGGAATTCGAAATTGCAGAGCTCGACGATCTTTTGCGTGTTTTCGAGCGCTCCCGGAAACTTGCCCAGCTCTTTTTCCATCTGGGCGGCGCTCTTCATCGAGAAATCGTCGTTTTTCATTGTCAGGCGCTCCGGATCATTGATATCGGCGCCGGTGTTGATGAGCATCAGGATGTCTTGGGCTTCGGCGTCGTCGGCGTTGAGGTAATGGATATCGTTGGTGGCTACCAGGCCGATGCCGGTCTTTTTGGCGATCTCGGCGAGACCATCGTTGACGGCATTTTGCTCTTCGACGTGTTCGTGATACTGCAGTTCCAGGAAAAAATTTCCCTTGCCGAAAAAGCTTTCGTAGCGCAAAGCGGTTTCGCAGGCTTCATCCATTTTCTTGGAAGTTATCAGGCGGGGAATCCTGCCCTGGACGCACGCGGTCAGGGCGACCAGGCCCTGGCCGTACTGGGCCAGCAGTTCTTCGTCGACGCGGGGTTTGTAGTAAAAACCTTCCAGATGGGCCTTGGTGACGAGTTTGACAAGATTTTTGTAACCTTCTTCGTTTTTTACCAACAGCACCAGATGATAGCGCGCGTCATCGATGCCGGGCCGTTTTTGCAAACGGCTCTCGTGGGCGACATAGACTTCGCAGCCGATGATCGGTTTTATGTTGCGCGCCTTGGCTTTCTTGTAGAACTCCACGGCCGCGTACATATTGCCGTGGTCGGTGATGGCGCATGCGTCCATGCCCAGGGATTTGACCTTATCCAAAAGCGGGTCGATCTGCGCCAGGCCGTCCAAAAGGCTGTAGTGCGAGTGTACGTGAAGGTGAGTGAACTTCATGAGATAATGACAAATTTCCAATTGCAAATGTCAAATGAAATCGGAATACCCAATGTCAAAATTAAATTTAGAATTCTAATTTGACATTTGTTATTTGTAATTGGACATTCTACGTTATAATCTTTTCCGGCGCAATGCCCGCAAAGTCCGCGAATTCCTTGTTGAACAGCGAATTTTTTAGCGTGAAATTGTCCTGGATGACGGGATTCTTGGCTAAAAGGCTGCGGCGGATCAGGGCGTTTTCGAGACTGACCATGCCGCTGATCTGGGCTTCGCTGATGTCGAAGAAGCCGTTGATCTGCGCCGATTTCAAGTACACGTCGCCCTTGATGGTTAGGTCGTCCTTGCAAAAATCGGCGACCTCGATGTGCCGCAGGTCCACGTCGCCCAAAATGACCGCCTTTGCCAGGCTGACAAAGCCGTTGACGTGCGCTTCGCGGAACAAGAGTGATCCGGTCACGTTCAAACCGACCATATTAAGCGTTTGTCCTATCCTGGCGCGCTCCATGATCAGGTTTCCCATCAGCTTGCCCCGACCAAAAAAGAACGAGCCGTCGACGACCGCGTTGGCGAGATTGATGTTGCCGTTGACAATCGTGCTCGCCAGAAAGACATTTCCCGATACCCAGCTGTTTTCCAAATTGATGCCGTAGTCCAGGTTTTTTTCCGCCAAAGACAGGAATTGCAGGCTCTTGCCGCGAAAATCCGCTTCCCGGCGATCCAGGGCGGCTTGTTCGAGTTCGCGGTTTATGTCATCCCTGCTCAGGATTGAGACTGGCCGGCCGGCGATAATAAACTGTTCCATAGCAAAAATCGCGACGGTAGCGCGTTGGAAATCGCAAAGACTTAAATTATAATTTCATTATAGAGAAATT
>JALOQL010000107.1 GCA_025453415.1 Minisyncoccota bacterium | reverse complement strand
TCCAAATGACGATTTAAAGAAAAAAATGTATCAGTGGCTTGATGGAAAATATCAGGAAGGTAGTATTTCATTGAAAAGATATAAAGATCAGACAAATGCTTTATCGTCACATGCAAATATTGTAGATGCTCATCGTACTTTTTCTGGCCTAATTAATGGGCAGTTTAAGACACAATTTTTTGACAATTCAGAAGACCGTCACATAAAGACTGATCTCTGGGCGGTGGCAAATTTAGTGATGGGATCGTTGGATTTATTTTATGGAGTTAATAAAGATTTCAATATTTTTGAATTATCTGATGATTTTCTCGAAAGAATGAAGATTTTGGAAACAGAAAATAGTCGCTTAAAAAGTGTCATGCTTTCCGACCCAGTTTTAGCTAAATATAAATCATCCTAGGTTTCCCTCTAACCAATATGCCTCAAGATTGATAACGGGAATGTTCTGAAACCCATATAGAGACTATTGTTTATAGCTATCCTATTCGAGTGTGTCGTTTTTTTGATAATCTAATGTTTGAACAAATTAAGGGGCTGCCCGAGGAAGAAAAATTTAAGGAGGATGCCGATATCCGGAAGGCGTATCTTTTGGCGATGGCGGTTGATCTTGGCGTTGATTCCGCTACGGCGCGGGAACGTATCGACGCGATGTTTGAAATGGCCGGGCAACTCGCCAATATTGATTATTCCCGCGACGTCGACGACTTGGAGCGGGACGACCCGGAAACCTACAAAAAGATCGAAACTATCGGGAAGTGGTTTTTGCCCGATGACAAAACCGAATTCGCCTACAATATCGGCGTTTGGTGCGACATTAACCCAATTTTATCGATTTAGCAGGATTTCTTTGGTCTGGATTCTAGGCGCAAGGAGCGTGGCATAGTCTATACACTACGCTAGCGGCGAGCAACGACGAAGACAGGCTAAAGAAATCCTGCCCCGGAGGGGAGCGTTGAAATCCGGCCATCTTTCAGCTCACTCCTCCTTAATGTATCGCATGGGATACACTTTCGTCGTCGTTTGTCGAAATCTGGCCGGATTTGAACGCTTTAAATCGATAAAATTGGGTTAATGTCGCACTGAGGCATTATCTTTGATGCGCGACGACTTGGGAAGTAAAAGTTTCAAAAGGCCCAAGGAAATGGTGCGTATCTGGACCTTCGGCAAGGAACCGGATATTGGTCGCAAAGAAAACGGCGATATGGATGAAAGCGGGTGAAAATCGCCCGATCTTGTTGGATTAAGCGTTGTCTATCGGTTAAAATAAAAGTATCGGACGATCAATTAATCCGATTTGAATGGACAAAGAAATATATAAGGAAGAATTTACCATCGGCCGGGTGATCGGCGAAGCGTGGAAAATATATAAGAGGGACTTTTCGGCGATCTTTGACTTGGTACTGGCCGTGGCCGCGGGCAAGTTTCTGATGGTCGTGCTGGTGGTACTGTTTTCGCCATTCGCCCAAACGGCGAGCAAAGAAGTGTTGCAGCAATTTGCCCAAATTCTGGACGCGCTTATCGGCATGGTTCTGGCCATGGCAATCGCCTGGCGCGTCAAAACCGGTATTGACGGCCCGGCCGCGAATTTCTCCGAATCCCTGACCAAGGGGTGCTGGCGCTGGCCGGCGGCTATATTAACCGATCTTTTGAAATGCGTTTTTCTGCTGGCGCCTTTCGCGCTGTATTTTGCCACCGCGGCCACGGGCAATGTGATGTTTCTGGCGCTGTTTTTCTTCCTTTTGATCCCCATGATCGTTTTTGCGGTCTACTGGTTTTTTTCGACCTACGCGGTGCTGCTGAAAAACAAATCCGGCGTCGCGGCGCTGGGCTACAGCAAGGAAGTGGTCAGGGGACGCGCCGGCCAGGTTTTCGGCTATGCTTTGGTTCTGGGATTGATAGTGGGGTTTGCGGGCGTTTTGGCGGTGATTCCGCTCATTTTGATCGAGAAGATGATCGAACTGGTCACGGTCTATATTTCGATCCCGATGGCATTCATCGCCAAACTTGCCATCGAAACGATTGATGCCTACTACTATACGGCGCTGGCGGTCTTTTTCATCAATTTCGACGCGACCAAGAGGCCGGCCAAAAAAGCGTTGCGGGAATTCGGACAACTAAAAAATAAATAATAATCAAAACCATGGAAAAAGAAATCAAGGAAGAAACGGCCAAGAACGTCGAAAAAAAGCCGGTCGCGACGGCCAGGGAAAAGAATACTGGCATGGCGATTATTGCCTACATCGTGTTTTTCATTCCGTTGCTAACCGAGGCCAAGGGCGACGCGTTCGTCAAATACCACGTCAAGCAGGGAATGGTGTTGTTTGTGGCCTGGATCGCCTCCGGTTTCGTGGGCATGGTGCCGTTATTTGGTTGGATGATCGCGCCGTTGCTGAGCTTAGCCATGCTTATATTGATGATCCTCGGAATCATCAACGCGGCCAACGGCGTGCAAAAACCTTTGCCGCTGATCGGCGCATTCGCTGACCAGATAAAGCTTCCCGGCTAAAGCCGCGGAAGCTTTCGCTGTTTCCCTCGCATGCTCGGGCAAATAGCTAAAAAATTTAAAATTATGAGAAAGATTACCGCAATATTAGCATTCTTGCTTTTTGTGATGGTTGTTGCGTTGTATGGCGCTTTTTCAAGCTATCTTGTTGTCGATAAAAACCGTCAACTGGCGGAGCAACAGATACAGGGCATGCAACAACCTTCCGCCGGGGAATTGATGATAACGGCAAAAACCATCGCGCAATCCGATGATTTTTATAATATCAGAGCCGAATATCCGCAGATTACTTATCCGCAGACCACGGGAGAAAGCGAAGCATTCAATAAAAAAATCGCCGCCGCGGTGAACAATTTGATCGATGAGTTTAAAAAAGGGGCAAAAGAAAACTGGGATGCGCGCGTTGCTACCGCCCCCGCCGACCAAGCGGTGCCGCAAAATCCCGAACAGCCGTTTTATTTTGCCGCCACCTGGATGCCGGCGCAGCTGAATGACCGTTATGCCAGTTTCGTGATCAAGGCTTATTATTTTTCGGGCGGGGCTCACGGCAACGACCGGATATTTGCATTTAATTACGACCTGAAAAACAAAAAAGAGATCACGATGGCTGATTTTTGCGGTTCTTCCGAAAACTTTGATAAACTCGCGAAAATGGCTCAAACTCAAATCAGGTCGCAACTGCAGGCAGAAGGTTTGAATTTGGACCAGGCCGCGGAAAAATGGATTGCCGACGGAACCAGTGCGTCCGAAGATAATTACCGGAATTTCACTTTTGGTTATGGCAAGCTGACGGTATATTTCGAAAAATATCAGGTTGGACCGGGAGCAATCGGGGATCTAGCGGCGGTTTTCCTTAAAAAAGATTTGGATGAAAGCGCGGTAGGCGCCGATTATTTTGATTAATTTTTTTGCGTTTATCGGTAAATTTGCGGAAAGCAAAAAAAACAGGGAAACCTGCTGAAGAGCCCGTAAGAAAGGAATTGCACATGCACAAGCCCGGAGAGTCTTGTTATTGCCCTTACTGCGACACGCAACTCCAAGAGGGCGAGAACACCTGTCCGAAGTGCCAGCTGAACGTGGTTCAAAAGC
>JALOQL010000106.1 GCA_025453415.1 Minisyncoccota bacterium | reverse complement strand
TTGGCGGTAAGGCGCGGTTTGAGGCTATACCTTGGCAAAACAACGCCTTGCTATTGGTAAGTCATAGCTCCTGCCTTATTTGAAGGTCGCCCGGCTGCCCGATCCGAACGGCCGGTTTTAGTCCAAAACAGAGTAAATTTGCGGGTCAAAAGTCGACATTAACTCGACATTCTGGAATGACGAGTTTGGAAAGTCAAAATTAGCCAAAATCCGATCAAAAAAAGGTCAAAAAGTCTGCATTTACTCTGCATTAAGTCTGCATTATAGAATGCAGACTTTTTAGAGGCCAAAATTGGACAAAATTTGGCCTAAAAAGTCGTCGTTGACTCGTCGTTCTGGAACGACGAATTTTTAAAATTGGATTCTTGCCATTTTTAAACTTATCAGCCAAAAAAATAAGTCGCCGCTTAATTATATTTAAGATACTCGAGTGCCAGGCCATGGATCCTTTGTGGATTCATTTCTCTCTGCATTTCCATTCGCAAAACAGGATCAATGGTTTCGTTTAAAGTTTTTTCCATCGCTTTTGCCACGCGGGCGGGCGACGAGAAATCAATAATCCACCTATCCAGTCCGAAATGCCGGAATGTTTCCGCAACTCCCATTGTCGGCGTAATCAAAGCGGGGGTTCCGGAAGCCACCGCTTCCTGCGCCACATTGCCGTATGTTTCAAAATGCGACGGACAAATTATGAGATCCATTTTTGAATAGAAATCCGGCAATTTATGGTTGTCCATCGGTTTGGTAACTTTAACAATATCAAGTATCCTCAGGGGCAAGCGAGCGATTGCGCCGATATCAGTAACTATATGAATTGTAAAGTTCTTGATCTGGCGCGCGTTGTAAAGAGCGAATTTTTCAACAAAATGCGGATTTTTAACATAAGTCCACCGCCCAACGGAACCGATTCGCTTGGATTTCCTTTTTCCCTTGACCGCGTTAAAAAAATGCAAGGGTATCGGGTTGGGCAAAATGCGGAAATGCTTGATTTCTTTTTTAAACACTTCGCCAGTTACCGTATCTTTCGCCATCTGCGAAGGGAAAATATACTTGTTATCGTCTGAAAAAAACATCTTTTCCATCTCGTGGAAAATTATTCTTTGGTGTTCGACAAAATGCTCCGTTTCTTTTGTGAGGCAGCCGTGGTAATGAACAGCGGTTTTCACCCCGGCGCGCTTAGCGGCCAAGTATAAACACCAAGGCAGATAATATGTTCCATTAAGAAGAACCAAGTCCGGTTTTTCTTTAAGGATTATGGAAAGATATGTTTTGATGAGCGGCTCATACGTTTTTTCAACATCTTTGATGTTGGCGGATCTTTCAACAGTCACCTTGATGTTCGGAACCGGCATCGAAACCGAAATCAGCCGAAAATTTTTTTCCTGGCTTTTTGAAATTATCGCCTGCCCGCCATTTTGAAGATTGTCTTCGACATTAACGCCGATAAATTTAACATCTTTTGCCTTTTTATCCTTCTGGATAAAATCCGCGAAAGAAAGCAAAGTCTGCGCTATCCCGGCCACTTTCAGGAAGCGGATATTGGTGAGAATTTTCATCTTGTTGAAGGTAGCACGGTTTAGCCCTTATTTCAATGCTTCCGGGCCAATAATTTGCGGATTTCTTCTGCTAAAACGATCAAAAGGGCTACGGCAATGATTTTTACCCAGTCGATCAGATCGAGCGGAACGGTATGCAAAATCTTTTGCATGAAAGGATTGTAAACCGCGAATACCTGAAGCGCGATCACGATAGCGGTGGCCCCGGTCAGCATTTTGTTTGAAAACGGGTTTAGCCGGAAAATCGATTTATTTTCCGAACGACAATTCCAAGCATTAAACCATTGGAACGCCGCCAGCACCACCAAGGAAACCGTCCACGCTTTCGCCTGATCGGATTCGAAATATTGACTGAAAAGGAACAGGGAGCCGGTGGCCATAACCAGCGCCATAAATAACATCCGCCAAGCCATCGGCTTATCGATAAGATATTTTTTCGGTCTTTGGAAACTGCTTTTAAGCAATCCTTTTTCTTTCGGCTCCATTGCCAAGGATACGTCCAAAAAGCCGTCGGTCACGAAATTAAGCCAGATTATCTGCCCGGGCAGGATCGGCAACGGAAATCCCATCAAAAGGGCTCCGATAATTGTCAGTGCTTCCCCCAAGCTGGTGGAAAAAAGATAAAGAACCACTTTCTTTATCGTTTTATAAATACTTCTACCCTCTTCTATCGCCGAAACGATGCTGGCGAAATTATCGTCCAAAAGAACAATATCCGAAGCTTCTTTCGCCACTTCGGTGCCGATCACTCCCATCGCCACGCCCAGATCGGCAGCCGCCAGCGACGGTGCATCGTTCACTCCGTCACCGGTCATCGCTACGATTTCCCGGCGGGCGCGAAACGCCATGATTATGCGCAATTTATGGTCAGGATCGACCCGCGCAAACACGGAAACATGGGCTATTTTTTCGGCAAGTTCTTCGTCGGAAAGAGCGTCAATGTCGGTTCCCGAAAGAACGAAATCGCCGTCTTTATAAATGCCGGCTTCCTTTGCGGCGGTTTGCGCCGTGATGCTATGGTCGCCGGTTATCATAACGACCCTCATTCCGGCAAGTTCCGCCTTTTTCACGGCTTGAACAGCTTCCGGCCGCAACGAATCTTTCATACCCAATAAACCGATAAATTCCAAGTTTTCGTAGAACTACCGAGGTCAAACCTCGTGGCAAAAAGCAGAACTACCGCGGCAGACATCGGCGGGGTTAGGGTTGGCGGGGTTAAATTCCGGCAAAGACGGGGGTGATTCGCTCATAGCGTCAAAACGCGAATCCAAGGCTTTGCTCCTGGAAATCGTTCAGTATACCAAAAATCGCCCCAAAAGGCGACCCTTGTGCGCTGGCTGCCTGTGGAACCGCCGAGGCTGGGCCTCGGCAAATTAATGCGGGAAGGATCAGAATAGCAATTTTTCCAATGCCAACCAGGCTAGTGCAAGCGCGGCGATCGAGATTATCACTATCGCGCGACCGATAAAGAAACTTCTCGGGTCGCAATTTGCGCCTTCGCAAGGAACGCCCCATTGCCAGCAAGGCCGTTCCCCCTTTTTCCAGCAGATCGAAAACAAAATAGCAACCGAAGCCGCGATGACCGCGAAAAATAACGCAAGATCGGCGCTTGCCGGTTCCGACTTTGAGCCTAAAAATATCCCGTTCCCAATGAGAACGGCGATAAAAACCGCAAGCACGATCCAGCCCTGCCGTTTGGCCGGCACCCACCCCCATCCGTAAAGCTTGCGCTTGAACCAATAGCCCTTCGGATTGTTTTTTAAGTATTCAACCCATTTTTTAATCATAGTTTTGAAGATTTTTATACACTAATTTTAGCCTCTTTATCTGTATTCGATGAAATTGACGCGTTCAGACTTCGTTTACGCAACTATTTATGAGCCGAGGTAATGTCTTAGTTGTTTTTTGACATATTTCCGACCCGAACCGCTTTTCAAAAACTCTTCACGGCCCAGCGCATCAAGTTTATCAAGATATCCTTCGCAATAAATAAGATGCCAGTCTTTTTTGATTCTTGTGGTACGCGCGCCGCTCCCTTCCTGGTGTTCTTTGATTCTTCGCTCCAAATCCGAGGTATA
>JALOQL010000105.1 GCA_025453415.1 Minisyncoccota bacterium | reverse complement strand
AAAAAGCCTTTGATTCCAGTGTATTTGCAGCGAATGTGATGATAGAAAGCCATGCAGCTACGGCTTCAAGGAGTGCAATATGTATGTGAACTTAGACAGCGACGATTATCCACAAGAAAGCAAATTAAAACAATTTGTAAAACAAAAGCAGGCACCAAAAAGGCGCTGCAAAGCTGGAAATAACGCGCGTACGCGTCACATCAAGCTACATAACTGCCGCCTTCCCGAAAATCGGAGTGACAAATCCAAATTCTGGGAGAGGCGGCCTGGAGACGGGATAAACGCAATGAAGCTAAATTATATTTATCATGCAATCGACCGATCTGTCAATCGCCGCGGCAGCGCTTTTCCGACAACAAATTTCTTTATTTTCGAAAACGGGCTTCAAAATCTGGCTTAGATCTGGTTATTTCCGCGATGATCCGCGATTCCAACCCGCAAAAAATACTGGCACAAAAACGCAAATTTTGTCAAAACAACAAAGACGGTTACAATGGCAATATAGCTGGAAACCAATGAAACGGGAAATCGTCAAAAATAAATTCACCTGGATCGACATCATCGACCCCACCGATCAGGATACCGAATATCTGAAAAAAACTTTCGACATCCATCCCCTCACGGCCAACGCCATCATCCCGTCATTTCATTATCCCGATTTGGACCAGTTCCGCAATTACCTTTTTATAATCCTGCACTATCCCCACACATGCGATAACGGCGAGATAAAAATCCGCGAATTCGATATTATCGCCGGCAAGGATTATCTGGTCACTTCGTCACGGGAAGCGATCCGGCCGCTGGCGAATTCTTTTGACACGATCGCGGCTGCGATTGACGACAGCCCTGCGCCGGACGCTCCCGCGGCTTTGTTTTTCCTGCTCAACGCCTTTTTAAAAGAAGTGCTCGCCAAGGTCAACGACCTCTCCCAGGAAATCGACCGACTGGAATCCGAAATTTTCACAGGGCGGCAGCGAGATCTTTTGCACGATATTTCGGAACTGAAAATGAAAATCATCGACTATTGGCGCATCGTGGAACCCCAGCGCATGATCTTTGATTCTTTGCGCGCGACCGGCGCGAATTTCTTCGGCGCGGAACATCGCCATTTTTTCATCCTGTTGCATCAAACCCACCGCCGCATCGAAAACACTTTGAAAAACGCCAAGGAAACCATTGAGGCGCTGGAAGAGACCAACCACATCCTCATCACGGTCAAAACCAATGAGGTCATCCGGGTGCTGACGGTTTTTTCGGTCATTTTTATGCCGCTGACGCTCTTGGCTTCGGTCTGGGGCATGAACACCAATTTCCTGCCGTTTCACGGCACCAACGACGACTTCTCCTACATCATGGCCATCATGGCCGCCTGCCTTTTCGCGATGCTGGCGTTCTTCCGCCACAAAAAATGGATTTAGTTGTTTTAAGGGTCTATCCCTCGCTACTGCGAGGGTTAGACCCTTGCAAAAAGATTTTTTAAATGGCCTTAAACTTCCGCCCTCCGCTCTCGGAGGGTTTTTGTTATAAAAAATCGGACCCAGACATATCCCTGTCTGGGTCGGCCTCGGTTGAGGCAAGATAATAACTTACTTTTTGGCGCCTTTTCCCATCGTTATCGACAGCATCAACCGTCACGTAGCCCGGCGCACTGCCCATCGACGTAAAATTGAACACCGCGCCGGTTGCGTTGTAAACGGGCTTCGCGATGTTGACGTATGGCGAGCCGTCAGCTATCGCGCGGGCGGTGATGTTCGCGCGCTGTCCCTGGGGAACGACGCTCACAAGCGCCATTACCGTCTTGTCGGTATGAACCACATAAACGTCCAAATCGAACGCTTGCACTTGTGGTTCCGGAATCATTACGGTGCGCCACCCCAACGCGGCGCACAACAATATAATAATCGCCAGCAGCTTGCGATGCTTAATAATTGCCTCTACCCTTACCATTGGATCACCTCCATCCTTTTTATGGTATCCAAAATAATAGCTCTTCTCGGGAGTTTTTAAAAGACCCGCCCAAAACAAAACTCCCCCTTTCGGGGAAGTGAAATTTAGAAGGAAAAAGGCGGAACGTGATCTGATGCTGTTGACCACGAAAGATTACGCCGCCTCCGGTGACTCTCGGGGTTCCCGGTACCCCTAACTAGTTAGAGCTTGCTCCAAGCAGTGGTTGCAGTGGCCTGGATGGCAAGTCGAACATGGGTAGTCCAGACTGTGCCATTATCTATTCACCTCACCTTTACGTCTTCATCTCTGGCTGAGCTATGGCAGTAGCCAGAAGGGAAGTTATCTGATCAGCGCCGGTTGGAAAGACCTGCAGAAGTAGCATATTCAGGTCTGGGCGCCCAGCTGGAAGGTTGTCCTCATTGTATCGAACATGCCGGTGGTGGCCAGAGCAGGAACTGTGTCTCCCATGGTCATCGTCCTCCCTGGAACATCTTCTTCATGGTTGCTGCCTGTTCAGATACGGCCCCTGAAATCAAACCTGGATCTCCGACACAGAGACCAATCTCGCTTACGTGCTCTCTAATGATATCAGTCCTCCTTGACCAATTTTTTTCTTTGCCGCCGCAGGCAAAAAACCCACTCCCTAACTAGTATTAGGATTGAGTTGCGACATTCAGAATTCAAACCATTAAACCCTGAATGCCACAACCCAATCAATAAAAAAGAGCTGTAAACTTTATTAATCAATTATTATCATAGGCCGTTTAAAAAATCAAGTGGCCGGCCATGGGCCGTCAGTCCGCATCCTTCGGCCGTATAAAAAAGAATAAAAAAATTTCCCAGGCATTCGTCCCGCCTGGGTTTAGCCGCGGCCCGCCAAAAATTCGCCGCTATCGAAGAAAGCTCAACGCCGGATGCAGGGCCGTACTGTCGATCGCAAGATGCTCGACCGCAACTGGTTTGTCAAGGATGCGTTGCACATGGATTTGAGGCCATGCTTTTCCAAGAGCAACTATGGCGTTGCCATCCGGATTCCAATCGACCGATATGCACCCCGGGTCAAGTTTGTCCGGCAGAATCTAGGCAAAACCATCCTCCTCCTTTACCGCTTCAATAATACTCGGCGGCGAGCACTTCTTCGATCTCAACCCTCAATGCCGCTGCGATTTCTTTGGCCGACCAATGGCCGCCAAATACCAGAGCCTGCTTCTTTAACTTAAGCCCCGGTTGGACGCCATCGCACCCCGGCAAATTGCATTTCAACCGATTCAGCCAAAAATCGTTCCACTCTATCGATCTAAGCCTTACCACTGTAGCATCGGGAATATTCCCAACCTCCTTTCATACGAGAATAGCGTTTTTTTATTTTTTTTCAACCCCGCGCAAACGCAAACCCCTCCGCTTTCGCGGAGGGGGTAAATCTCAAGAACCGGGAGAAGGAATACATATTATGGGCATATTATACAAATTCTCCCGTATTGCGTTCTTGGCGCTACAAGATGGCTGGCCCGCCATCTCAATAAACGCGTTGGAGTATTTAAACTATGGCAAATTTATCTTCCAATTGGCCTCCTTCCGTGCCGTGTGTTTAGCTCCGGAGATCAAAACCCGTAAAGGCCCTGGTCTCCGAAGCCAATGCCAAGAACATTGAAGTGCTGGCTATTTTGTAACAAAAAAGCTTAATTTTGGCAAGTAAAAAATATGG
>JALOQL010000104.1 GCA_025453415.1 Minisyncoccota bacterium | reverse complement strand
TTTATAGGCACAATTTTGGCTTCAACACCTTCTGCTTGAAATTTTTCCACCAAAGCCCTTGCCGCCGCGCTTTCGGTCGCATTTTCTAATGCGTTCTCCGTTTTCTCAACTCGCGGTTCTGCAGCCGCCCCGCTTTTTTCTTCTTCCTCCGCCCCGGAAAGAACTTCGAACGACTCCGGGGCCGGTGAATTTTCTAAACCAAATTTATTTTCCATTTTTTTCGGGAAAATTTATTGTTAATCAAAATTTTAATTAGCAATGATCCCGCCGCCCAGAAGCTCCTTGCAGCGGTAGAACACCGCGGATTGGCCGGGAGTTGCTGCGAATTGCGGCTTGCTGAATTCCAGCTCGAACTTACCACCGCGCCGCCGCAAAACCGCGGCCGATTCCTTGGCGCGATAGCGGATTTTAGCCCTTATTTCGAGCGGTAACACCGGCTTGGCACCAACCCAGGAAATACTTTCCAGATGCAGAGTTTTTGTGAGCGACGCTTTTGGATCAAGGCTGACGACCAACTTATTGCTCCGCCGGTTCTTGGCAATGACGTAATAAGGTCCTCCGGACAATTTGATTCCCTTGCGCTGGCCAATCGTATAGAACCAAAGGCCCTGGTGCTGTCCCAGGACATTTCCGCTCTCGTCGACGATCTTTCCCGGTTTTGTGCCGCAGCTTGCCTCCAAAAATCCCCCCAGGTCGCCATTTGCAAAACAAACTTCCTGCGATTCGGCCGTCGCTGCCGACGGCAACCGCCATTTTTTTGCCAGTGCGCGCACCTCGGTTTTTTCAAAGCCGCCCACGGGAAATATAATCCGCGCCAACTGTTTTTGCGACAGACGCCACAAAAAATACGACTGTTCCTTTCCCTTGTCCGCGCCTTTTGATAGGTGGTAAGCCCCGCCCCGGTCTTTTTTGATCTGCGCGTAATGCCCGGTCGCTATAAAATCCGCACCCATTTGGGCCGCCTTTTCAATCAACAAGCCGAATTTAATCTCTTTATTGCAAACCACGCACGGGTTTGGCGTCAGCCCCGACTTCGTATCCGCAACGAAACGGTCTACCACAGCAGCCTTGAACTCATGGCGCAGATCCAGCACATAGAACGGGATCCCTAGCTGCAATGCGGTCTTGCGCGCCCGTTGTTCCGAGTCGAGCGAACAACAACGATTTTCCGTCAAAAAAACATCCGCGGAAGGACTTAGTCCTTCCGAATTCGGAAGGACTAAGTCCTTCCGCGCTTCGCTGGCCCAGAACTTCATAAAAACGCCAATGACCTCGAATCCGGCCTTTTTCAGCAAGACCGCGGCCACCGAGCTGTCCACGCCGCCCGACATCGCGCACACAACTTTTAAATTTTTATTGGAAGCGTCCATTCGCGTATTGCTAAAACTCCCGGCTTTGCCGGGAGTCGTCTGCTTTATTTATCGATTATCACCGATTCGATCACCGGCGGCACTAGCGGGCAATCGCGCCCATCGGTCTTCAATTCGGCAATCTTGTCCACCACTTCGAGACCGGCGGTCACCTTGCCGAAGATCACATAGGCCTTGGGCAAGGGCGTATCCTTGTGCATGATAAAGAATTGGCTGCCGTTGGTGTTCGGGCCGGAGTTGGCCATGGCCAGCGTCCCCCGCGCGTATTCACCGTCGAATTTCTCGTCCGCGAATTGGTAACCCGGACCGCCGGTTCCCCAACGGGCCTTGAGCGAATCGTCCTTGGTTAGCGGATCGCCGCCCTGGATCATGAAATCCCTGATCACGCGGTGAAATTTGATGCCGTCGTAAAAACCTGAATCGGCCAGCTTGACGAAATTACCGGCCGTAACCGGCATCTTGTCGCCAAAAAGTTGGACTTTGATTTCTCCCAAGCTTGTTTTAATGGTTGCGTTCATGATTTTTTTGTATTTATCTTCCACCTTCGCCATCTCTTGAGCGGCCGAGCTCTGCTGAACCGGTTGCGGCGATGACGCCGCATCTTCCGCCGCCGCTTGCGGCTCGGAAGCGATCTTTTCGCTTCCCGAAAGCATCGACGACGACATTAAAAGCGGCTGCTGTTTGCCGGCGCCGGCCAGCGCCCAAGCCACTCCGCCAATGGCCAGCAACGCCACGACGGCAAGAATTAAATTGTTTTTATCCATGATTTTGTATCAAACACGGTCATTGTAAATCATATCTCGACAAAAAACAAATTACCTCCCAAATTCCAAAATTATTCGCAAGCAAGCTTTTTTGCGGAATTTGTGAGCGCGACGGCGCGAACGCTAAAGCCCCGCTTAGCGGGGCGGTTCCCGCAGTAAAAGTTGCCGAGGAACGGTTTTGCAATTCGGAAATACTAAAACAACCCCTTCTTAGGGGGGTTGCTTTGAGTTTGTCGGTTAAGACTAGCGGTCACCGTAATCTCCACCGTTGTCACGGTCGAAATTGCGGCGAGGCGCGCGAGGCTCCATCGGCCGGGCTTCGCTGACCGTAATTCTGCGGCCCTCGAAATCCTTGCCATTGAACATCTCGATCGCCTTGGCAGCATCGTCTTCGGTCTCGAATTCAACGAAACCAAAACCCTTCGAGCGGCCGGACATCTTGTCGGTGATGATAATCGCCGAGATGACGTTACCGGCGGCCGCGAATCCCTGCTGCAAGCCGTCCTGAGTGGTGCTATAAGGCAAACCACCAACGTACAGTTTCTTGTTCATTTTTCTTCTTAAAAATTTATTCGCGTTTTTCGCGAATCAAGAAAATGCTCTGCATTTTCTTCTTGGTAGGGGCGACCACTCGTCGGCCGAACTTAAACTTTCGCTTAAGGGAACCTTAGAGAACACCTACGCTTACTAAAGCATTATAGCACATCCTGGCTCAAAAGCAATACTACCCTTATCCACAATCAAGGCCGCTCCTGCCCGACAAACCGGCCCGAATATTGCGCCTCTCCCTTGCATTCCTCGAAAACCAGCTGGCAAATCTTGGTTCCCGGCGACAGCGACAACGGCGTATGCCCGAGGTTCACGATTTCCAACACCTCCTTATTGGAAATTCCCGGCTGCATAAACCCCGCGGTCACGTGCACCGCCAGGCCAAAACGCGCGAACCGGCTCCTCCCTTCGAGCCGCGCCGCGATGTTGTTTGCCAGCGTTATCTTTTCCCGGGTTATGCCCAGGATCATTTCCCCCGGATTGATCGCGATCGTTTCGCCGTCGGCAACTCCGACCAACTTGCTGACATCCTCGAAATTCGAATCGTTTTCAATCCGGTACGTCTTGAGGTTGGTCCTGAATATCCGAAAATCGTTGCCCAAAGTCAAATCCACCGACCCCGGGCCGATTTGCGAATCGTCGAACGGCTCGATCTTGATGATACCGTCCCGGATCGCTTTTTTTATCTCGTCGCCGATTAATACCGCCATGTGTTTTTTAGTTTACGGAACAATACCGGACCGCCTGGAAATCCCGGCGCAAAGCCTCCACTTCGGGCTTGACCGTTTCCGGATTCTGCTTGTCCAACACCACCACCTTAATGAACTTGGCGATGCGCTTCATTTCGTCCTCTTTCATGCCTAATCGCGTCATTTCCTGCACGCCGATACGGATGCCGCTCGGGTTTTTCACGCTCTGCCCCTCGCCCGGAATAATGTTCTTGTTCAAAATGATGTTCGCCTGTTCCAATGCTA
>JALOQL010000103.1 GCA_025453415.1 Minisyncoccota bacterium | reverse complement strand
GATCCGGTATTCTATCTGGCGTTGGCAATTTTTGACATCGTAATCCTAAGCGGGATAGTTTTTAGTCTTTACAACCGGATGATTACTTTCAAGAACCGGGCTCTGGGGGCATTGAGCAATATCGAGGTTGAACTAAAGCGCCGAGCCGATTTGATACCCAACCTGGCCGAGGCGGTAAAGGGTTACGCGGGGCTGGAGCAAAGCGTTCAGCAGTTCGTGGCCCTGGCCCGTGCCGGCGTGTTTTACTCGTCTGATGAGCGGGCGCCCAAGGCCAGTAAACTGGTGCCGGCCCTGCTTGCGGTGGTTGAAAAATATCCCGAGCTAAAAGCGTCGGAGAATTTTTTGCATCTGATGCGGGAAATATCCGATACCGAAAATCGGATCGCTTATTCGCGGGAGTTTTACAACCGCAATGCCCAGAAATACACCACCACGTCCGAACAGTTTCCCTATTTGCTGGTGGCGCAGGCATTCGGTTTCAAGCCGATGCAATTCATTTCCATTGCGGAAAGCATGTAAATAAAATATATTATGATGACGATATTGATTCTTCATGGCATTGAAGGGTGCGCCGGAATCCACTGGCAGCAATGGTTGCATGACGAACTGGTTAAGAGCGGGAACGAAGTGATAATGCCGGACCTTCCGGATTCGGCGCATCCGGACCGGAAGGCTTGGTTTGAAACTGTCCGAAAGGAAGTTGAAAATATTAAACCGGATGAGTTGGTAATCGTGGGCCATTCGCTCGGAGTCGTGACCGCGCTGGATCTGCTGGAAAAAAAATCGGCCAAAGCATTGGTGTCGGTGGCGGGGTTTGCGAGCGACTACGGAAAAGAATTGAACGGTTATTTCCTGAAAGAAAAAGATATCGATTTTAGCAAGGTGAAGAAAAACCTCGGGAAGGCATTTGTTATTTATGGCGATGACGATCCTTACGTGCCGACCGCCGCATTAAAAGACTTGGCGGAACGGCTGAATGTCGCGTCCGAAGTGATCCATGCGGGCGGCCATTTTAACTCCGCGGCGGGTTATAAAACATTCCCAAGGCTGCTGGAAATAATACATGGAATATAAAAAAGCAATTGTGATTTTGATCGGTTTGGCGGATAAAAAGGAATTGAACCCGGAAGAAAAAGAAGCGATAACGACCGCCATCGGAGTTATGGACTGCGCGATCCTGGGCGAAAGCCAGCTGAAAAGCTATATCAATTCCAAAAAGGCAAAGCGCGATCAGGGCATGAGACTTTAGGCGGGGCGCAAATTTTTTATCCAAAAAAAACACCCTAAGACGGTGTTTTTTGGCGATTTGAAGACGGCGAATATATATTCGCAAAACCAACTTTGAGCTTATTTATGGAATTTTTCGGAAAAATCGGCGGATTCTTCGGAAAAAAAGCTGTTTTTTTGTTTGCATTTTTTTCTTTTTTTGGGTGTTTCTTTTGCGGGACTAAAATTTACCGCGGCTGTGGATAAAGATGGATTTTCCGCATTGCCGTGAAGTCACAATCGCTGGTATAATTTATGATTATGGTTTTTTGGAATCAAAAAAGTAATAGATTATTTTTACTTGCCGTAATTTTTATTGCGCTATTTTTTTGTTTCGGAGGTGCTTGGGCCGACGATGGCGGCGAATCGGTTTTGCAATCGGAAAATGAAAATGTGTTGGCGACAACCGCGTCCGAAAATGACGCGGTTGTCGCGGTTACTTCCGGACCGGATGCCGGTGAGTTCGTGACGACGTCGCCGGAAAATGTTTTTCAAAATGTTTTTGATTTTTTTGCGGCATCGACAACCGATGCGGCGCCATTAACGACATCCGCCGCGGCCATCGATGGAGAAGCGAGCGATGTCCGCGATTTGAATTTGGCCAATGAAATTGTCGCGGCGTCATCGATCGTGTCGGATCCCGCGACAACTACCGCGGATGGTGCGGCTGCCGGTGATTTGGAAATTCCCGATGATTTTAATTTGGGTCAGCCCTCCGAAAGCGGTACGACAACGATTGGGAACGAAAACGGCGAGGCTGTTATTGACGGCTCGGTTGAAAAAAATGATAATGCTTCGAGCACCGAAGAAAGCGTGACCCCGACGATCGACGAGCAATCTGTCGATAGCGGAAAAATAATTACCGTGTCGGCGCCGGAAAACAGTGACGGAACGCCCGTCACGAATTTGCCGGTGCGCACCGAAGTTCCCGAATTATTCAAAATCGGCCAGGAAGACAAAATAAAAATAAAATGGATCAACAACGACGACCAGGAAATGCAGTTCACGGCGTTTGACGAAGACAGGGATGGTTTTATCGATCACGTGGAATGGGTTGTCCCGCATTTGTCGACGCAAACCTTCGCGGTAATTTACATTTCCAAGGCGTTGCAGTTGGACGCCGATAAAAATTTTGTTGCCGATATTTTTGATCTGGTGAAATCGCAGGACGGAAATTACGCAAGCCTTGGCGACGGCCAGTTTGTCAGGGTTACCTTCGAGAGCGCATTGGACAATTCACGGGACATTACGCTGTACGCAAAATCAGTTAGCGGCGCCCCGGCAAAAATCGAAGTGTATGCCCAAAGCGGTGAATTGGTGGCGACTTTTGACAATATCGGCCAGACGGACAAATACCGGGTATTGCTGACGAATCTTACGACGCCCGGCGACACGTTCGACCTGAAAATCATCGGCGGCGCGGATATCGATTATATCGTTGACCCGACAACAAGATATTGGGTGGCCGGCGGCAACGGCAATTGGAGTTCGACATCCAACTGGTCCGCGTCTTCCGGCGGTGCCAGCGGCGCGTCGATCCCGGATTCGGCTACCGATGTGGTTTTCAACGACAGTTCCGGAGCCGGCCCTTCGACGATAGACAATTCTTTTACGATCGGCTCGCTGGCGATCAGCGGATATACGGGAACAATCACCCAAAACGCATCGCTGGCGATCACCAATGCGGGAGGGTGTTCCGGCAGCTATTCGCAAACTTCGGCGGCGACATTTTCCGCAATCAATCCGGGTTCGAATACTTTTTCCGTGACCGGAAATTTTTCCGTCACGAGCGGAGCGTTCCGGCGCTATAGCGGAAGCGGTACCGGTAACGATCCGTATTTGGTTTATGATATTTACGGTTTGCAGGGAATGAAAACCGGTCTCGCGAATTTCTATAAACTCAATAACGATATCAATGCTTCCACAACCTCAAGCTGGAATTCCGGCGCCGGGTTTATTCCGGTCGGGGATGCGACCAATAACTTCACCGGGGATTTCGACGGCGATGGGCATACGATCAGCAATCTTTACATAAATTCCACGACACTGAATTACGTGGGTCTTTTCGGTTATTCCATTAACAGTATTGAAAACGTAACGCTTGAAAGCGCGTCGACGACCGCGGTCGGGGTTGCCGGAGCTAACGGTAACAATGGTGCCAACGGTACGGACGGTACCAGCACTTCCAACGGAGGCAACGGTACGGCAGGC
The DNA here is from genome assembly GCA_025453415.1 of Minisyncoccota bacterium. GTDB lineage: Bacteria > Patescibacteriota > Minisyncoccia > Minisyncoccales > UBA5738 > UBA5738. The sequence continues at coordinate 249 of JALOQL010000103.1, read as the reverse complement.
TCAGCGGCAAGTACGCCGCTCTATTTGGGGGGATTGGTTGGATACAATCTAGGGTCAATCACAAATGTTAGTGTTACCGGAAGTATCACGGGCGCGGGCGGCGCGGGCGGCAGATCGGGTGATTCCGGTCGCGGAGGCAATATCAACAGCGGTACCAGTGCTGCCGGATCCGGCGGAACTTCGCAATCGGGCGGTGCCGGCGCGGCAATTTATGCCGGTGGTTTGGCGGGTTATTCCTTGTCGGGAAAC
>JALOQL010000102.1 GCA_025453415.1 Minisyncoccota bacterium | reverse complement strand
GGGCAAAAATTACGGTCCGCACAAGTTTATCCTCGGGGCGATGACCGCGGATTTTATCGCGTTGGTCGCGACTGTGTTCATTCCACCGCTGGGAGTGATGCTGTTCGGCGATATGCTGCCTTACATGGCTTTTGTCCAGCTGGCGCTGTTCGTATCGCTAGGTATTGTGTTGGTGGTTTTTACGGAGAAAGGGCGGGTTTCCGGAAAGCTGAGGGGCTATCTTTTTCTCGCCGGCTTTTCGGCGGTCGGATTTGCGGTGTTCGCGCTGTTGCACAACCTCATTTTGGCGGCATTTCCCGATCTTTTTACTGCCCAGACCGAGGAGCCGTTTTTCTTTCTGTTGGCCACGGTCGTGTGCCCTCTGGCATTCATTGTGGGTGCCACGGGTAGCGCGGCAAGGTTGCTCGAAAAGTGAGATTGATTTTTTCCCCGAACCGTGTTATGGAAACCGAGAGAGTAAATGTACCGGTTTTAGCGCCGGTCCTCGGGGAAAATGCATTACTGCTATATCCTATACAGCCTAAAGTCGGGGATTTTCTACATCGACCACACCGGCGATCTGGAGCGCGAAGTGGTTTTGCACAATCGCGCCAAGATCGTTTCGACGGGTCCGCATTTGCCGTGGGAACTGGTCTGGCACGAAAGCTTCGACACCGAGAAAAAGGCGCATGATTGCGCCCGCTACCTGAAGTCGCACAACGGACGGGAGTATGTCTATAAACGGCTTCTGTCGATGATATTTCCGCAAAATAAAGTGATGGAATCTTAAAATTATCATGATCTCTCCGGCCCCGCGTTCGCGGGGCCGTTTTTTTGCGCATACCTGGATATGGAAATGTGGCAGCCAATGGGTTAAAATAATTTAATGGCCGCGAAAAACCGGCGGCCCGAAAAATAAAATCATAAAACAACCAATGGCAAACCAAAAGTTAGTCGATTACATCATTAAACTGCAGGGGGCCGGCATCCAAAAGGAAGAGATCGTGTCAAAACTGAAAAACGTCGGCTGGCCGCAGCCGCTCATCGACGAAGCGTACGCCCAGATCGGCGCCAGCGAAGTTCCGGTTTACGAGGGTCCGGGCGGAAATCCTTTCGCGGTGCAGCCGGAGCAACCGAAAACGATAATTTCCGTGGCGGCAGTTTCATCTCCGGCGCCCGCCCAAGAATTGCCGCCCAAAGAACCGGCGAAAAAATTCCCGGTGCCGAAGATCGCGATATTTATCGCGTTGTTCCTGGTCTTTGCGGCCGGGATCGTTTGGGGTTCTTACCAGGCGGTCATTTACTATTTCCCGTCGCCGGAAGCGGTAATGGAGCGGATGATGGAGAAAATGGCGCAAGCCAAGACCATGGAAAGCCAAGGTAAGATCGATGCCGAGATGATTTTCGGTTATGCGGGTGCCTACAGCGTTCCGCTGCCCAAAGATGCTACTTCCGACAACAGCCGATCGCAGAAGATCAACCTTACCGTCGATTTCGAAACCGCCAGCGACGTGACCGACGCCAACAACACAAAGAGTTCCGTCGGTCTCAAGATTAGCGAAGACAAATATTTCAACGGCGATATTGATATCGACGTGATCGGTATCGGCAAAACGTTCTACGCGAAATTCGATACGACTTCGGAGAACCTGTCGGATGCCTACAAATCCAGCGGCCTGGTGGGCAAATGGCTGGAAATCGATTATGAAAAGATTTCCAAACAGCTGGCTAAGGATAATCCTCAGGTGGCCGCGTTTGTCGATAAGAACTACAAAATGCCCGAAATGTCGGCGGACCAACTGGCGCGCGTCCGCGCCCTGGCGCTGAAAACTAAGATCGTGACCGCGAAAAAACAGCTGGGGGACGAGGCGGTTTCCGGTGCCGATTGCCGCCACTATGAGGTGGATATCAACAAGGACGATTTGCGGGAATACGTGCGCGGAGTGGGCGCGATCATGCAGGACCAAGTTTCGCAGGCTCAAATCGGCCAAATGCTCGATATCATCGGCAAAGCGGATTTTTCGGGCATCGAGATTTGGGTCGCGAAAAGCGATTTTACCTTGCGCCGCGTGAAAGGCAACATGAAATACCACGATTCGTATCTGGGGCTCATCGACTATAGTATGAGCTTCGATTGGAATGTCGACTATCGCAACATCGGCAAGCCCGTCAATATTGAAGCTCCCGCCAACGCCAAATCGCTTTATGATGTTTTGAACGATTCCATGACCAGCTCGCGCGCCAAGGCCCGCGATGCCAAGCGGCAATCGGACATGCGCCAGATGGTTTCGGCCGAGGAGATGTATTATGGCGAAAACGACCGTTATTATACCTGCTCGGCGAGCGGCGGCGACTGCAAGGGCAAGGCCAATAATTTGCCGGCCAGCATCAGTAATTACTTGACCGTGCCCAAAGACCCAACCGGTACCGGCACTTCCTGCGGCAAGGATTATATTTACTGCGGCCTTGATAATACCAAAAGCAGCCAGAAATTCTGCTTTTATGCCAAGCTTGAGGGCGGCGGTTTCTACACCGCATCTGACGCCGGAAATTACAAGCGCATGGCCGCCCCGCGCAATTTTGTGGAATGCGGCAAATCGAACTTATCAGTTAATGAAAAAAAATATTCAAATTTTATTGTTCTCGGCCGCCGCGATCGCGGCGGCCGCTTGGTATTACCGGGGCGCGTTTAATAGCGACGTATCCGCGCCCAAAGTTTGTTTTGCGCAAAAATGCTATGGCGTGGAGGTGGCGTCCACTCCGGAAGCGCGCGATACCGGCTTGATGTTTCGCAAGCAACTTGATCGCGACCGGGGGATGCTTTTTGTTTTTGATAGAGACGGGTCCTACCATTTCTGGATGAAAAACACCCTGATACCCCTGGATATTATTTGGATCGGCAGCGACCGCCGCATCGCTTACATTTCAAAGAACACGCCGCCCTGCAATTCCGATCCCTGCCCGCAATACGGCCCGTCATCGCCGGCGCGTTATGTCCTGGAGATCAATGCCGGCCAGACTGATGCCGTCGGCGCCAGGATCGGCGATGAAATAACCATTGGACGATAACCGGCATCCCAAAACAAAAAAACCGCGCGGGCGGTTTTTTGAAAGTTAATAATTTTTTGGCTTACGGCTGATGGTTAATTTCCAGTTCCGCGTAGTAGAAGTCCGGGTTTTCCGTGATCTTGAATTTTTCCTTGATGACCACCGCTTTGATCGAGTGGTTGTCCCTCAGGAAGCTCAGGTAGATCTTTTTTAAACCCAGCTGGCGGCCGATGCGGATCATGTGTTCGGTCATTTTTTTGCCCAGGCTCTTGTTTTGCCAGGCGTCGGCGACCACGATGGCGAATTCCGCGGTGTTGTCCAAAACATCCTTGATGAGGCGGGCCGAAGCGATCGTGGTTTTTTGGCCGTGTTCGTCGATCTCCGCAATGATCGCGGTTTCGCGGTCATAATCTATCTGGGTGAAGTGGCGCGCGAACAGCGTGGCCGGGTCGTCAACCGCCCCGAAAAACCGCAAACGCCGTGTTTCCTCGGAAAGTCCGGTCAGGAATTCGCGCTGGCGCGGTTCGTCCTCGGCCATGATCGGCCGCAAAAGTACTTTGCGGCCGCCGTCGATGGTGATGCGGCTTTCGTATTCTTTGATGTAAGGCAGGATTGCCAGATGTTCGTAGGGTTTAGGCGGGTTTTTGAGGATATCCGGATCGAAGACGATCTTGGCGTCGACAATGACGATCCCGTGTTCGTCGGCGGCCAGCGGATTGATGTCGATCTCGGTTATCTGCGGAAAATCGACCAGCAGATAGGAAAATT
>JALOQL010000101.1 GCA_025453415.1 Minisyncoccota bacterium | reverse complement strand
ATCTTCGGCGGCCACGGCCATTTTTTGGATTGTGATCGGAATATCTTTTAATGGGATCCAATCGCGCTTTTCCTCGCCGTAGATTTCGTATAAAAGGATGGCGCCCGTACGGTCGTATATCTTGGTGGACTGGGCGGTGCTTTTTTCCGAGAATTTTTCCGGGCGCGGCAGGTCGCGGGTAAAGTAGATAAAAAGCATTCCCAACAGGGTGAGGCCGGCCAGTCCCAGGACCGCTATAATGCCGATAGTCTTGGCCAGGATCGCGCCAATCCTAAGAAGTAAGTTGGTTTTTTTGCGGAAAACACTAAAGGGGTTGAAGGTGGATTTTGACATTTTGGTGAAAATTCATTATTTTTCTTTATTGGGTCAAACCAATATATTATTGTAAAATGAATTCAAGGCGAATAGAAATCGAATATGAATAAAAACAGCAGCCAAACAATTATTGAAGAGTTATTGGAGAGAGGCGTGGAGGATGTGATTGATCGGGAAGTTTTGGTCAAAAAACTGGTTGCCGGCAAGCCTTTGCGGATAAAACTGGGAATCGATCCGACTGCCGCGGACTTGCACCTGGGGCATTCGGTGGTTTTGCGCAAATTGCGCCAGTTCCAGGACGCGGGCCACACCGCTGTTTTGATCATCGGCGATTTTACCACGCTTATCGGTGACCCTTCCGGCCGGACTACGTCGCGGCCGCCGCTCACCTCCGAACAAATTCGGGATAACATGAAGGATTACATAAAGCAAGCGGCAAAAGTGATCGATATCGACAGGGCCGAGATCCATTACAACAGCGAGTGGTTTTCCCCAAAACCGATGTCGTTCTTGATGGATTTGGCGGGCCGTTTCACGGTGGCGCGCTTAATTGAGCGGGAGGATTTCCAGAAGCGCTTGAAGGATGGGTTTGATGTGAGTATGCTGGAGCTTTTATATCCTTTATTGCAGGGTTATGATTCGGTGGCGGTCAGGGCCGATATCGAATTGGGCGGGTACGACCAGCGGCTCAATTTGCTGTTTGGCCGCAAGGTCCAGCGGGCCTTTAGCCAGCCGGAGCAGGATGTGGTGACGGTTCCGCTTTTAATTGGTACCGACGGCGAAAAAAAGATGAGCAAATCGGTGGGCAACTATATTAAGATCGATGAAAAGCCAGAGAAAATGTTTACCCAGGTGATGGCGGTTCCCGATAATTTGATGTGGAATTATTTTGAATTACTGACCGATGTGCCGGCCCACGAGATCGCGGTATTGAGGTGTGAGGTCGAGGCCGGTCAAACCCATCCGCGGGATGCCAAGATGGACCTGGCGGCTCGGATTGTATTTTTATATTGGGACCAAAATGAAGCCAAGAGAGCGCGGCAGGAATATGTGTCGGTGACCCAGCAGGACCAGTTGCCATCGGACATTCCCGCGACCAAGGTTGCGGACAACGAGGTAAATATCGTGGATTTGATAGTGATGATCAGGGCGGCGGCGTCCAAATCCGAGGCCCGGCGCCTGGTAACGCAGGGCGGGGTCAAGGTCGATAACGATTCCAAGACTGATTGGAAAGAAGTTGTGGCGGTTAAGGACGGCATGATCGTCCGGGTGGGCAAATCCCGGTTTTTCAAAGTGGTCAAGTAGTGGTTGAGCTTGCGGCGCCCCGCCAAAACGGAGCGTCTTTTTAATTGTCGCTTAATGGTTGGTGTGGTTCAATTTTAATTACGGGTCGAAGTTTTGCCTGCTGAAAAATTAATGGTTGGCGGCCGATTTACATATGAAAAAGATAATATTTTTTTATGTCGTCGTTCTGGGATTATTCTTATCTTTGACGGCGGTTTGTTTTGCCCAGGTCGCGGAGGGTCGTGACCTTGGCCCGGACAAGAGTGGCTCGGTCCAAGCCGGCGAGAACGCGTCCTCGACTATTGTTTGGCCGGTTTCTTTTGCGCCGCTAACCGATTCGGCAACTTCAACCGATACCCAGACCGCATCCACCATAATGACCGCGTCCACCGGCGGCGGCCTGGCTAATGCCGCACCGATAGTCAAAGCAAAATGGGAAATGAAAGACGGTTACGCGGCCATGTCGGGGGCCGACGACAATCCGGAAGCCGGGGCGCAATTTAACCCGTCGGGCGCCTACCGGGTGGATAAAAATATCAGCCTGTGCGCGGTGGCGACCGATCCGGACGGCTTGGCCGATATCAATGCGGTCTACGGCGACGTTTATTATCCGGATGTGGCGGTTCACCAAGCCGGCGATTCGGGTTGCGGCAAAATCGTCGGCACCGAATGCAGCATGGTCAAGTTGGCCAAGGCCGATGGACTTTCGCTTTTTTGCGACAAGGTCCGCAACCAGAATACCAATTTGCCGGTATTCTCCGCCCAGTATAATTACGACGATATCTGCAAGGCCGACGGTCAGCTGCAAAAAGAAACTGCCGCGGTGTTTTGCTGCGATAAGAGCCTGTCCTACGAAGATCCTTCTGGCAATTATGAGGTCAAGGTTTTTACCCAGGACAAATCCGGGATGAGTAGCTCTCCGTTGGAAAATATCTTTACTTACGAGCCGGTCATTTCTTTTGATATCGATTTTTCCACGATAGATTATGGCAATGTGAAATTAAATATCCGCAAGGTGGTCAGTGGCGACCTGATCTGGAACGTACCGCGCGGCACCAATGGCGCTACGGTCCGCAACACCGGCAATACGCGCGTAAAGGTTAATGTTTTGCAGGATGATATTGGGCTGGGCAAGACCGGCACCGCCTGGAATGTGGCTTGGGGTGCGCGTATCGGCAACGCCGAGGCCGACTGGGCGAATTATTCGCCCAACAACTGGGTCTTGTTGAAGAAATCGCTGGACCTTTCAGAAACCAACGAGATGGATTTTTCCGCCGATATTTCCAAATTCCCGGCCGGCACCGGCCCGGACTACCACGGCACTATCACTCTGAGAGGGGAGGCTGACGATCATCTTCCTTGTCCGGATTGATCCCATTATTAAACACCCTCCGCCGGTTGGCGGAGGGTGTTATTTTGTCCGTTAAAGGTTTTGGCTTCGGATAAGGTAGGTGGCTGCGATCGAGAGCGCGTCGGCCGCGTCGTCGGGTTTGGGAATTTCTTCCAGCCGCAAGATTTTTCTGATTTCCCGCTGGACGTCTTTTTTGTCGGATTTGGTAAAACCCGTGATGGTCATTTTAACCTCGATGGGGGTATAGCGGTAGACCGGCAGGCGCTTTTTGGCCGCGGCCAAAAGAATTACTCCCTGGGCCTGGCTGACCGGGATGATGGTGGTGGCGTTCCGGAAAAAGAACACGTTTTCCATGACCAGAGCTTGGGGCTGGTATTGGACGATCACGCGCAACAGGTCGGTGTGGATCTTTTTCAGCCGGTCGGGCAAGATCAAATCCGGCGTCGTATCGATCGTGCCGTAGGCGACGCATTTGAGTTTGGACTCGCTGTTTTTGTTCGGACTTACCAGCCCAAACCCGGTGGTTGCCAACCCCGGATCAATTCCTAGAATAAGCATGGATAACGGTTTATAAATATTAAAACAAAAATCGAATAAGTTTATTATACTCTTGTAAATAGGCGTGGCTATCTTGACATTTGATAATTTAATTGTTAAAAAATGTATGCGTGATTGACTATGAATGAAAAAAATACGGCGAGACAATTTGGTAAGTATTGCCAAAGAGAGGGTATTAGGCACCCACGTTATTATCAATACCAACGATGGTATGAAGAGACATGGCGCCCGTTATGTGTTTTGGAGGGATCAGGTAGGTCATTAATAGCAACTTTAGTATTTTGTAATTTGATATATTGGG
>JALOQL010000100.1 GCA_025453415.1 Minisyncoccota bacterium | reverse complement strand
GCCATCGATACCCACGCGGCCGCCGGCCATCACGATCAAATCGCCGGGATTGGTAACCTTCAAATGGCCGAGCTGGCCATTGACCTTGGCCGGGATGATCCCGGCCGCCAGCACATAAATCGCCGGCTTGCCCATAAAACCATCGTCAAAAAAAGTGAATCCGTAAACCGTAGGCACGCCATGTTTGTTGCCGCCGTCCTGGACCCCCTGGCGCACGCCTTCCAAAAGCCGCTTGGGATGGATTTTTGGCTTGAGATCACCGTTATAAAACGGATTGCCGGTGCAAAATCCATAAGTAGCATAAATGATCTTGGCTCCCCGGCCGGTACCCATCGGATCGCGGTAAACCCCCACGATACCCGTCACCGCGCCGCCGTAGGGCTCCTCGTTGGAAGGGCTGTTGTGCGTTTCGCCCTTGAAACAAAAAAGCCAGCCGTCGTTGAATTTCATCACTCCGGAATTGTCCCAAAGCGTGGATACCACCCAATCGGATTCTTGTTTCAGTTTTTCGGTCGAACTTTTGATGAAGGTCGAAAAAAGACTCTCGACCGTCTTCTCGCTTCGGCCATCGTTGTACGAAATCTTGGCGTTGAATATTTTGTGCTTGCAATGCTCCGACCAGGTTTGCGCCAGCACCTCAAGCTCGGCATCGGTCGGCTTGGCCCCCAAGCCTTGTTTTTGACGTTCTTCAACCACCTTGGGATCGGAAAAATAATCCCGGATCATCCGCATCTCTCCAAGGTTCAGCGCCAGCTTCCGGGTTTTGCTGATCTTTTGCAGTTCCTCGTCGGAAACCTTCAGGTCGATCTCACCGACCGCCGGCGCGCGCGGAATACTGACCTTGGGCATGGGCAGATTTTGGTCGCTGGCCAAAATATCGGATATCAGCCACCGCTGGATCTGTTCGTTGGCCAAAAAATTCCGGGTAACATTTTCCAACCCGGCGCGGGACAACCCCTTGCCCCAGATGAAATATTTTTTGGAGGTGTAAACCGCCAGACCATCGATCTTTTCGCCCAGGACATCTTCGATCGCCGCGCGCGCGGTCTTACCGACATTGTCGGTGACGCCCGGCTTGAAACCCACCTCGACCACCCAGTCGGCCCCGGTATGGAACGGGCGGCCGATCGCCGCCTCCTGGATTATCGGGTCGATAAAAAGAGAACCCGCCAAAAGCGAGACTTGTTCGTTTTGCAAATCACCTTCTATCGTGTAAACGTCGCTTGTCTTGACCTTACCGGCCTGAACGCCCAAATCCTCGGCAATCCGCTTTTCCAGGGCCTGCCCGGCGGAATCGTTGACCCTCTCCTTGAACGAGACCTCGATGCGGTAATTCATGTTTTTACGTTTTTCGGCCCTCCCCCGGCCTTAACATTGATTTTTATGAGAATATTACATCCTAGGCGAATTCGTATAAAAAAACAAATGCCCCAAAAAAGTAAAACGGGGTCATTGATGAGATGGATTATTCTTTTTGCTCCGGGCAGCCAAAATTGCAGCCCAAGTTTCGCACAAACCTGTTTCGGGCGTGGGCATTAACTTGCATTTACTTCCAAAAGGACTGGGCAACAAATCACCTCCTCCCTTCCGTCTCTTTTGCGTTAATCCAATTTTATACGAAAAACGCCACTTGTCAAAAGTGGCGTTCGATCAATCGTTGTCAAATACCGAAAAGTTTCTTGGCGTTGGCGTTGGCCGCCTCAACGATGGTATCGACGGAATCGCGCCGGATCTGCGCCACGCGTTCAGCCACCGCCGAAACGTAGCGTGGCTCATTACGCCTCACTTCCTTTATGGGCGAAAGATAAGGGCAATCGGTTTCCAAAAGGATGCGGTCCAGCGGCAGTTGCGCCACCGCGGCGGCGATATCGAGCTTAAAAATGATACCATTCAGCCCAAAATACATCCCCAGATCGTAAATTTCCCGCGCCTCGGCTTCGCTGCCGGAAAAACAGTGCATGACGCCATTAATACGTCCGGATGCTCCGGTAAAATCCCGCAACACCGCCATGGTGTCCTCATGCGCCAGGCGCGAGTGGACGATGACCGGCAAACCCAATTCTTTTGCCAAGGCCAGCTGTTTTTTGAAAACTTCCTTTTGTTTGGAACGGATCGCTTCGGCCCGGGCGGCGTTTTTGGGTAGGCGCAAATAATCCAGCCCCGTTTCGCCCAGGGCCACGATCTTTTGGGCCGAGCGCGCCAGCTCCCGATACAGTTCGCCGTCAAAATCCGCTTCCTTTATGTGTTCCGGCAACGCCGCCTCTTTGGCGGCCGGCTTCTCCTCTTCTTCGATATTTTCCGGATGTAGGCCGATGGCGCAGTAAACCCCTTCGCCAAACTGGCGGGCCAATTCGTCGGCGCGCTGCGACGACGCGTAATTCACGCCCACGTTAATTACAAAAACTCCCCTTTCCAGGGAGTCGTTGATTACTTTTTCGTAGTCATCCGCGAATTCCGCCAGATTCAGATGCGCGTGCGTATCGATCAGTTTCATAATATTCAATTTATGTATAGGCAAGCTCTTTTTCCTTCTTTCTCATCAGCCGGCGCGATTCCCAGAAAGCCGCGCCAACCAGCATGAATGTTATCAAAGGCGGCAGATAATCGGGAAAATCCAATCCGAAACTCTCGCAGATGATCAATACCCCTAAAACCCCCACCGACGACATCGCGCCATTTTTCAGATAGCGATACTTGGCCACCCGGTCAATACCCTTTATGGTCAGCTGGCGCACCGCCAGCGCGCCGATACCGTTGCCGATCAGGATCAGCGGCACCGCGGTCGTGAACGCGAACGCCCCCAAAACCCCGTCGAACGAAAACGACATGTCCAATATTTCTAAATAAAGAAGTTTTGAGAGGTCGCCCAGATTTCTTTTGTTTTTCTTCAAAAATTCGCTTTCCTTTTCGGCCTGCTCGCGGAAACCGTAAAGGATGAAAAACGCCGCGTTGCCGATTGCCGCCGAGATCATCAGCGCCGATCCGCTCTGTCGCGCCGAATACAACAATGCCACCAATAAAAGCGCCGCAAGGCCGAAGAACCAGATCCCGTGATGCGGTTTGACGAAGCGGTCGATGATGAAGAACGGAATCTTTTTTTCCAGGAACAACCAGTGCAAATAAAGCAACAAAAGAAATACCCCCGAACCCATAAGGATCATCGGCTTGCCGGCCTCGACGGCCTCGGCCACTTCCGGCGAAGAAGAAAACATCGCCCAGAAAGCTTCCACGAACCCGATGCCGGGAACGGTCATCCAGACGATGAGCAACGGCAGGATGCCGCGCACGACGAATACCGCGAAGAACATTCCCCAAACCAGGAAAATTCTGCGCCATTTTTTGCTCATGCTTTTCAGCACATGCGCGTTGATAATGGCATTGTCGATGCTGTTGATTATCTCGAACAGCACCAGGCCGCCGATGATCAACAAAGAACTGATGATATCCATCTATTTATTGGATTAAATATTTTTTAATTTGCAAACCGGAGGCATCGACCACTTGTGCGAGTTCTTGGTTTTGCGGTCAATGATCTTTTGTATTTTTTTAGAATCGAGGTTGGTCAATGCGGAAACTTCGGCGGGCATAAACCCTTGGCTCAAAAGCTTTAACGCCGTATCAAGTTTATTATAATCCATTCCCAATTCTTTTTCATCGGTCTGCCCGGGCCAGAGCGCGGCCGTCGGCGCCACCTCGATGATCTCGGTCGGAATCTTGAGGCGTTTGGCCATCGCGTATATCTCGCCCTTGTACAAATCGGCAATGGGCTCGATATCCACTCCCCCGTCGCCGTATTTGGTAAAATAACCGATTTCGAATTCCGAACGGTTGGTCGTGCCCACGACCAGCGCCT
>JALOQL010000099.1 GCA_025453415.1 Minisyncoccota bacterium | reverse complement strand
TTGATCGTTAACACCCATTCGCGCAGCGGCGAAAATCTTTTTTTCCGCGCCATGGATGGCTTGGAAGATCGAAGCATCATTTTGGCCGCGGCCTATCCGGTGCGCGACCCCAAACGCCTGCCGGAATTCGTAAAGGAGGCGATCGGACGCGGCCACAAATTGATCATCATCGGCGGCGGCGACGGCACCATCAGTTCGGCGGTGGATTTTTTCGTGGGCAAGGACATTGTTTTGGGGGTTTTGCCGCTGGGTACCGGCAACAGTTTCGCCCGGACTTTGGATATTCCGATGACGTTGGACGGCGCCCTGGATGTTATCGCCAAAGGGAAGGTGGCGCACGTGGACGTGGGCGAGGTGGACGGGCATCATTTTGCCAATGTCGCGACTATCGCCAGGTCACTTTCGGCCGACGTGGCCCGCTACACGCCGCGCTGGGCCAAAAAGATCTTCGGCGTCGCGGCCTACTTTTTTTCCGGCCTTTGGCAGTTTTTCGCGCATCGTTATTTTGATTGCGAATTGATTGTCGACGGCAAACCGCTATCGATCAAGACGCATCAGGTGGTGTTTGCCAACGGTGCGTATTACGGGACTTCAAAGATCCTGCCGGACATCCATATCGACAACAAAAAAATGCTCGTTTTTACCATGGATTCGATGGACCGCTGGCAGATCGTCAAATTCTGGATCGCACTGCTGACCAATGGCCGGATACGCTTCCCGGAGACACATTATCTCCAGGGGAAAAGCATCCGGATCGCGACCCGGCCGCGCAAATGGATCGATATCGACGGCGAATTCACGCAAAAAACGCCGGCAACGATCGACATCCATCCCAAAGCGTTGAGGGTGACGGTGCCGCAGTCGTTTGTTGACGTGGACTAACTTGCAGGTTTCGAAGATTTTGATTTTTCGAGAAGGCGGTTGAGCTCCAGGGTCTTGTCGATGGCGATCGCGGCCGAGAGCACGCAAATCCCGGCGACGAAACCGGCCAGTACGTCGGTGGGGTAATGCGCGCCAAGATATATCCGCGAGATGCCGATTGCCGCGACCAAAATGATTGCAAAAAGATAGGCGGTCGCACCAAGAGTTTTGTTTTTGGTGTAATGCCAGACGAAGTAGGCCATCAGGCCGTAAAAAACCAGCGAATTCATCGAGTGGCCCGAAGGAAAACTGAAGAAGGAAGCGTTTTCAATGGGCGATAGCTGCGGGCGATTGCGATGCACGGCGAATTTTATCAAATTATTAAGACCCGCGCTGGCAAGCAGAATGACCGTGTAAGTAAGGGCGTTCCGGCGTTTGTTTTTTAGGCTTAAAACCGCAATGATGACGAGCGAGATCGCGAAAAGGAATTCCTTGGACCCGAAGGAGGAGATTGTAAACATTGCCGTGGTCATCGCGGGCGATCGCAAGGAATAAACGGCGGCTTGGATATTATTATCGAATGTCGTTGTCTCCTTTTCAATCACATTGTCGGCAATCGCGATGAACAACCACAGCGTTGTCAACGCCAAAACGATTCCGGCGGTAATTTCGGCCAGTATCAGAAAACCGGCGCGCGAAGTTCGCCCGACTCTAACCATTGTCTTGATTTTTTCGAATATTGCCATAGATTTAGTATACAATGCACACGAATATTTATATTTTAGGGGATAGCGTGGCTTTCGGCGAGGGTATGTCTCAAGGGGGCTGGCCGCAGTTACTGAATTCGTTCCTGATCGAAAGATATGCCGGCGGTGGCGCCAAGGAATTCCGCGTCTATAACCTTTCGGTCGGCAGCGAGCGGACCCGGGAGGTTTTGGCCCGGATGGACGCGGAGCTGCTGGCGCGTGGCGCGGCTGGGCACGAAAACGTCATTGTTTTCGCCGTTGGTTTAAACGATTCCGCGTTCGTTCACAGTGCTAACACCAACTGGATCGATTTTGCGGAATTTACGGAAAATGTCAAAAAGCTGATCGATTCCGCCAAAAAATATTCGGATAAAGTAATTTTTATCGGCCTGACGCCCGCGGATTATGCCATTGTCGACCCGATGCCCTGGGACACGGACAAATCCTATCGTGAAGCGGATGTCAAGCGGTATGACGCGGCCTTAAAAGAGGTGTCCGGGGATTGCGGGGCCGGATATATTCCGGTTTATAATGAATTTGTCGCCGCCGGCAGCCGGAACTTGTTGCTTGACGGCGCGCATCCAAATTCCGCCGGCCATAAATTGATTTTCGAAATTGTTCGCGACTATTTGATCGGAAATAAAATATTTTAGCCAAAATGGAAAAAGAAATCGTTGATATTGGCAAAGTTAATTATCTGGTGGATGAATTCGCCGCCAAATATCCGGCGATATTGTCCCAATTCGAAGTTATTGTCGGCATGAGCCGGGGCGGGCTGGTGCCGGCCGCGCTTTTGGCGACGTACCTAGGCAAGCCGTTGGTTGTGGTGTATATCGACAAGGAGGATCGGATATACGTTGACCGGGTCGATTGGGTCAAGGGAAAGAATGCGTTGGTGGTCGACGATATCATTCGTACGGGAAAAACATTGCGGTTGGTTAAGGAATACCTGGAAAAGAATGTTGGACCGGCGTCGATGCAATTTTTCGCCCTTTACGCGGTAACTCCTTTGCGCAACACCAACTATGATTTTCCGGCATTCGCGCAAAAGACCGACAAAGATGTGATTTTTCCATGGGATCATTAATTGCAAAGTAATGAATTTGTGTTATCTGAATATAAATAATCAAAAAACATGGAAACAAAAAAAGAAGAAGCTTCCGGTACCGAAACGAAACGCGAGGAATTCCGGGTCTCCGGCGAAGGGATTTTGGCCAAGGTCAAAGAGCTGATCAAGGAGGGGAATGTGCGCCGGATAATCATCATCAACGAAAAGGGCGAAACGCTGATTGAGATCCCGCTGACGGTCGCGGTCGTGGGCACGGCCCTGGCGCCGGTTTTGGCCGCTGTTGGGGCATTGGCGGCTCTGATCGCCAATTGCACGATTATTGTCGAGCGGAAGTAAACGAGTATATCTATGTATATACTTAAGTATATACTTTTTGAGCAGATCCGATATGCGTGGAGGCTTGACTTCCACGCATTTAAATTTCTTGACAGAATGTGATTGTTTGTTTACGATACTGTCAGCTCTCCAAATAAGGGGCTAGGAAATAGTAATGGAAATAGGGCCTAGTGTCGGGTTGGGCATACGGGTGATACCGTATGAAATATATAAAGAAATGACAGTACAGAATGGCGTAATGACTGAATTCCCAATCGGGAGTTTTACGGTCGCTGAACTTGGGAATGGATTTTGTATCGCTCATAAGCCAAGCAAAAGTCTTCGAGATTGGCGATTGCATAAGAATAGCGAATTTGTGTATTTATTGCCTTCGCGGCCTGTAGGCAAGTACGACATTGTAGGCAATAATCATTTCTACATAACGGCAACGGCCATGCGTACCGGGGGTAATGACAATTCAATCTATTTCGAAGAAAGAGTTGTCTCTAGTTTTCCAGTAGGGGGATTACAGCTTGAAACCGAAAAAAACATAGCTCTAGCCCGAATGATTGCACAAATGTTGTTGCTAGCTGCCGATTTATCTGAAAAGTGTAAGGGGCTTAATTATTGGGATAATCAGGTTGGTGCGGACGGGGAAATCAAAGAGCAAACCTGACATTTTCAAATTTTAGCCTTTTTTGTTTTAATAAAATAAAATGCCCATCCATCTAAATTATCAAGGCACCACCTGCAAAAAATGCGGGGCGGAATTCATCGCCCACAAGAAAAACTGCCAATGTCCGGGCTGCGGACAAGCGACGGAAGAATTTTGCGATTTTGCGGCGCAAACGATCGCGACCATGAAAGACCACAAACAGCTTTACGGTAATTATTTTCCGGAAAGCTGGTTTTCCGGTTCGGCCGCGGACCTGGTGCAGGGGATAATTTTCGAATTGTTCGATAATCTCGAGGCCGAAAAACCCGAGGATGTTTCAGTTTTTATCATTAGCCAGCTGGCCGAAGTCGGGTGGGAAGACGGCCGCGAAGGCCTGGCGGGCCAAACCGAACAGATCGCTTTGGAAGTTTATGAAATATATAAAAATGACCCGGATTTCCACGGCGGCAATCTAAAAGACCGGCCTCTGGATCCGAAGCTGAACAGCCTCAATCCCGAACCGCCGGCGTTTGACAATTAGTCTTGACATATGGCAAGACAAATGTTAATATCTTGGTATGCTGAATTGAGGTTCGATGCAAACCGAATCTG
>JALOQL010000098.1 GCA_025453415.1 Minisyncoccota bacterium | reverse complement strand
GACGTTATAGCCGCTGGAACGCGCTCAAGCTTCTGGGCTTGAAATTATGCCCGGTTTGCCTGGTCGATTACAACGACGAAGCGATCGGCGTCGAATGCTGGCAAAAAGGGGAGCGGATCTCCAAAACCGACGTGATCGCCGCCGGCCTGTCGGGCAACCTGCTCGAACCCAAAACCTCCAAGCACGAAATTCCGAACCGCCCCACCGGCCTGAATGTAGCTTTTGATTGCTTGCAATAGAAAATAGGGTTTAGAAAAGAAAAAGACTGGAGGATCTTTGTGATCAATATGGAAAAAATAATTTTCCAGCTCCAGACATCTTTGTTTGGGTCTCCCAGAGACCTACAAGTTCTTCAATGTTTCCTTGGTCGAACATAATGTACGTTGAATATCCGGTTTGCTTCCAATGCGGGAATTGGCAATGAGCCTTTTTCCCGAAAGCAATGACTGTCTTGTTGACGCCGTAGAGAGTACCCTCTCCACCATCATATCTGACTACGTCAACCAGTACCCAGTTCTTCATTGTGACGTCCAGATATCCTTCTCTTACGTAGAAGGAATTGCCTTCCTGGATGCCGTGTATCTCGTACACATGTGTGTAGTTCCCTACTCTTGGAGCCGCTGTAAGGCTTGCGTCGAAGTCTGTTGCTTCGACAATCACGAGAGTCGCAAGCGATACGATCATTACCAAGAGAACCAATCTGATATTCTTTTCAATAGGGTCCATGTCTTTCTCATCTCCGAATATATCATAACACATATGATTAAAAATGTCAAGAGTGGAAAGGGAAGGGGGAAAGTTGTAATATATATTGAAACGGGGTATTATGAACCCACTAATTCAAGCCAAAATAACCCAAAAATATGGATATAGATATTCCAAAGGGAATAAGCGTCAAACAAGAGACGCGATTCGGCAAGCCGTGTATTGAGGGTACTCGGATTGCCATTGTTGACTTGCTTAATCTGCTGAAAATGGGTTATTCCATAAAAGAAATACCGGCACAATACCCGGGCGTCACTTTGAAACAGGTAAAAACCGCGCTTGATTATGCGGCTAAAATAATCGGCAAAGAAGAAGTTTTGGAAATAAATTCCGCCGGCTGAATATGATAAAAATCTTTGCCGATGAATGCGTCAACAAAGATATTATCGAGGCGTTGAAAAATGACGGTTGCGATGTTATGAGCGTGTTCGAGGCTGGTCTGGTTGGCAGAGATGACGATGAAATATTCCATTTTGCGGCAGAGAGAAAGAGGATCCTTCTAACTTTTGACCGCGGGTTTGGTGATGTGTTTCGTTTCAATATCGCGAATAGCTCGGGAGTGGTTATTCTTTTGGCAAGCCAATTTTCGGGCAGGGAAATTATAGATACGATTTCAAAGTTTTTTAGAATTATGGAAACCAGCGGAGGATTGAATAAAAAATTAGCGCTCATTGGTAAAAATAAAGTCAGAATTATAAGTCGATAAAATAATAAAAAAACATGGATATTATAACAATCGTGATCCTGGTAGTGGCGATCGTGTTCTTTGTCTGGCTCATTTCGAACTACAACATCCTGGTGGCGCTCAAAAACCGCACCAAGGAGGCCTGGGCCGATATCGACGTGCAATTGAAGCGGCGGTACGACCTGATCCCGAATTTGATGGAAACGGTCAAAGGCTACGCGTCGCACGAGAGCGGGGTTTTTGAAAGAGTCACCGAAGCCCGCGCGGCCGCCATGGGGGCGACCACGCCGGAGGACAAGATCGCCAAGGAAAACGCCCTGTCGCAAACTTTAAAAAGTTTGTTCGCGGTCGCGGAGAGCTACCCCGATCTGAAAGCGTCGTCCAACTTCATCGAATTGCAGCGCGAACTGACCGATACCGAAGACAAAATCCAGGCGGCGCGCCGGTTCTATAACGGCAACGTGCGCGATTTCAACATCGCCATCGAGAGTTTCCCGTCCAATATCGTTGCCGGCGTGTTCGGATTCAAGCAGATGGCGTTGTTCGAGATCGCCGCGGAAGCCGAACGGGCCGTGCCGAAAGTCAGCTTCGAACAAAAACAGCAGTAATTGCTTTCCCGATTTCACCTTACTTCCGCGCCGCTTAAAAAACGGCGTGGATTCGTCTAAAATTAACTTGCATTCCTTATCCAACATCAGCTATCTAAAAAAATTCCCATTATGGATTTAGGATATTGGTTAATGGATTTGGGATAACGCCATGGCCACTCTTTACACCCAAGTATCGAGCAATGTTTTCAAAACCTGGTCGCTGCTTTTTTTCTTCGCGTTGTTCATCATCGGCGTGGGCTGGCTTTTTTCGTACCAGCTGGGTGATCCGTCAATATTGTATATTGCCGTGGCGATCGCGGTTTTCCAGAGCTTTTTCTCGTATTGGTTTTCCGACAAGGTGGTGCTGGCGATGGCCGGTGCCAAGCTTATCGAGAAGCGCGACAATCCCGAGCTGTATCGGATCGTGGAAAATCTTTGCATTGCTTCGGGCCTGCCCTTGCCTAAAATTTATATCATCAACGAAGCCCAACCCAACGCGTTTGCCACGGGCCGCGACAAAAACCACGCGGTAGTGGCGGTGACGGCCGGGCTTTTGCAGCGGCTGGACAAGCAGGAACTGGAAGGCGTAATCGCGCATGAACTTTCGCATATCGGCAACCGGGATATTTTGCTGCAGACCGTGGTGGTGATCTCGGTGGGCATTATTGCGATCCTTTCGGATTTCTTTTTGCGGATCAGTTTTTGGGGCGGCGGCCGCCGCGATGATGACCGCGACCGGGGGCAGCTGGGTCTGATACTGGGAGTTTTGGCGATCGTGGCCGCGATTTTGGCGCCGATCGCCGCCACCCTCATCCAGTTGGCGATCTCGCGCAAGCGCGAATTTCTGGCCGACGCCGACGCCGCGCTGCTGACGCGCTATCCCGAAGGCCTGGCGCGCGCCTTGCAAAAGATCGCTTCCGATCCCAATCCGTTGCGCGGGGCCAACGATTCCACGGCGCATCTTTACATCGCCAACCCTTTCCGCGGCAAGCAGGCGAAGAGCTGGTTCACCGGCCTGTTTTCCACCCATCCGCCGATCGAGGAAAGGATAAAAATTTTAATGGAAATGTCGGTGTGATAGTGGATTGCTAAAAGCGGTTTCGTGCGCTATAATAGCGTTAATGACGGACAAAGAATTGACAACAATCGGTGCCATGCTTTATGCTTGCGAGGGTACGAAGGCCCGAAGGGATTATCGGTATGACGGTCATTTCATTCATTCGATCGAGCTAACGAATTCAGACCCAAAAATTGTTCGAACCTTCAGTCTTTTCTTAAAAAAAATCATCCAGGCCGATTGGAGCCGTGTCAGGGGCCAACTTTTTATCTATCCTGACCTTAATGGCAATGAATTAGTGCGTTATTGGTCTGAAGTGTCCAGTATTCCGGAGGGGCAATTCCAAAAAAACATTCTCCTTAAGGCAAAAAATGGCAAATTTAAGGCTAATCCTTTCGGGACGTTTAAAATTCGCTATACTTGCAAAAAAGACTTTTTAAAACTACAATCGATGATTGAAAAAGTATGGAAAACAACTGAGTCGTAGTTATTCTTTTGGAGGGGTCGCATAGCCCGGCCGAGTGCGTTCGCTTGGAAAGCGGATATACCGCAAGGTATCGCGAGTTCGAATCTCGCCCCCTCCGCCAATAGAGTGATTAAATGCTTTGGACCATAGGACGGTATAACCAAGAGGAATGATTTTGAATTCTTGAATTTTATGGATATTACAGAAATTTCAAAATCTGAAGATGTATTAGTCCAAAAGGCAAAGTCAATGAATGACGCTTTCTATCTGCATGCCTATGTGGTGGTCAAGCATGTAGCTTGCCGCTTCCTGGAAGATCAGAGGGGCGCTGAAGCCGACATCGCTTGTTTTTTGAATGAGGGCGCTGAGAAAATAA
>JALOQL010000017.1 GCA_025453415.1 Minisyncoccota bacterium | reverse complement strand
AAGACCTTGAAAAAGCGTAAATAGTAGGGTATAGTAGTCTTTGTGAAGTCAGAGTTTTTTGGTTTGACCGGGCGATTAGTTCAGTAGTAGAACGCTGTCCTGAAGAAAATTTTACAATTCATTCGTTGCCCGGGTGGGCGATTAGTTCAGTAGTAGAACGCTGTCCTGATAAGACAGAGGTCGAAGGTGCGATCCCTTCATCGCCCACCGGGGCAATGCAAAGCATTGCTGAATTGTAAATTTTTCTCTCCCCGCTGAAGCGGGGCTAAAGACAGAGGTCGAAGGTGCGATCCCTTCATCGCCCACCATAGCAAAACCGCCTTCCCGGCGGTTTTTGGTTGTTTGTTCGCAATAATTCACCCGTTTGTTATAATGATAAATCGGGAGGTTGGAAAAAATTCCGTGAATTTTTGTTATACCGGACGAAGAATCATTAATTTAGCGATTGCCGGCGCCATAATTTTTGCATGGCTTTTTTCGGGTTGGCCGCGGATTTGGGATAGTCCGCAATTTCCTCCAAGAGTAAGGTCCGCGCAAGCTTCGGTAACGCTGGTCGGAGCCCCTCAGAAAGCAAGCGCTATCAATGGCGCGAATGTAACTCTGACGTTCAGCGTCGCGCCGTCGCCGGGAGATATCGTCGTTCTTTACGGCGGAACCTCGCGATACAATTCCGGGAACATCGAAGGTCCGGCAACCGCCGGGTACACAAAAATTTTCGGTTCTTCATCGACTCCGGGATTCGGTGTTTGGTATAAAGTGATGGGGGCGGCGGCGGACCTGACCGTCGTCGGCAAGGGGACCGGCAATACTTTGGATTCGACCGCTTACGGTGCTTTTGTTTTGCACGGCTTTGACGCAACGCAGCCGTTGGATTGCGCCGCCGCAAGCGCCGGACCGACCACGAGCACAAACCCAAACGCGCCGGCAATCACGACCAGCACGCCCGGAGCCTTAGTTATGGCTTTTGCCGGTTCAACGATCCGCGACACCGCACCCGGTACTGTCAGCGGATACTCGAACCAGGGAAATACTAATGGCAATGATACTTATGACATAACGATTGCCGCCGCGACCCTTGAAAAGGCAACTCCGGGATTAACCAATCCCGCCGCATGGAATGCCTGGTCGTCGGGGACTTGGTACGCGGTCACTATCGCCTTAAGACCGGCCGTAGCTCCCGCTGTCGGCACTCAAGCCGCATCGAACATAGGAATCGCCAGCGTCACGGCAAACGGAAATATTTTCGGCAACGGCGGCGAAAACGCGGACAGGCGCGGTTTCGTGTACGACGCCGCAAGCCATGGATTGCCGGGAAATATCGCTCCCGGATCTTCAGAATACTCTGCCTACAGCGAGAATGCCGGTAATTTCGGAACGGGTGCGTACGCCATCGATCTGGCCGGCCTTAGCTCGAATACGACATATTACGTGCGCGCATGGGCCCATAATTCAGGCGGCTACAGTTACGGCAACGAGATTGTTTTCACGACCAACATTGAGCCGGTGGTCTCGGTCACGATCACGAGCAGCGGCAATATTGCTTACGGAGCGCTGCCCGCCGGAGCCAACAAATCGACAATCGAGGCCGGCGCGACGCAAACGGTGAAAAATAACGGCAACGTTGAGGAAGATTTTTTCATAAAAGGCCGGGACACCGCGTGTCCCTGGCATTTGGGAGAAGCGGTTGGTGTTGATTTGTACCGGCATGAATTTTCGACCAATGCCGGCTCCATTTGGAACCCGCTTTCGGTCAATTATCAAAGTCTGGCGGCCGGCGTCGCGGCCGAAAGCGCGCTAAACGTCGATTTCCGAATTTTTTTGCCGACAAGCACGGGCTGTTACTCGACCCAGGCCGTTGACGTTTCGATTTTAGCGGCGCAACATTAGAATTTATTTTACGCTTGATCTGAATTTTCTTTACATTTTTGTTTCAGACGTGATAAAATTTATTCGAGCGTAGTACGCTCATGAACTGCCGGGGAGCAAAGCTCCTAGGTATTCCTTGGGCCCGCTAGAGCGGCCCGAGGGGCAAATTTGTTTACCCGCCATTGATTCCCGGGCGGAATGCCGAGGTATTGGCGGGTAAATAAAAAACTCAAGGTCGAAAAAAAAGGGGGGCTATCATTCACAAAACAATATGAAAAAAATCACAATGGCACGAATTAGTGCAGCCTGTTTAGTTTGCAGCATGATCGCAATTTCCGCGGCGGAAGCGGCGGATACGGCTTCGGTAACGGCTACGGTTACCTTGCAAAATATTTCTTTGACGGTCACTTCGGGAACGGTCGCGTACGGAATTATCGCCGCCGGCCAGTCGGCGGGAACCAATTCAACCTCCCAAACCCAAACAGTGACAAACAATGGCAACGTCAGCGAAGATTTCAACATAAAAGGAATAAACTCGACCAACTGGACCCTTGGGGCAACGGCGGGGACAGACACTTACTCGCATAAATTTTGTTCCACAAGTTGCGCCAACGCGCCAACCGGATATACCGCATTGACCACATCCGACCAAACCCTGTCAGCCGGAATCGCTCCCAGTGGCACCAAGTCCCTGGATCTTTATTTGACGGTTCCAACATCTTCGTCTTATTTCACCGAGCAATCGGTTAACGTTACGGTAACGGCAATCGCCTCATAATCCAACAACCGCGTCTGCTGGTTAATATTGTTAGAAATCGCATGAACTACAGCATTTTGGGTTGTTTGGGGTTATTATCGTCAGTCTTGACGTTTATCGCGCCTACGCCGACTTCCGCCGATATCGGCGTTGGAGTCGGCGTAGGCAAGATTGAAGTCACGCAGCGGCTCAACCCGGGCGGAATATATTCATTGCCTTCGATACCGGTGATGAATACCGGTACCGAAACCACCGAATATCGGCTAGACATCGAATACCACGAAAAGCAGGCGCAGCTAAAACCTGCGGCTGAGTGGTTTTCGTTTGGCCCATCCAAATTTTCCCTTCAACCCGGCCAATCAAAAACGGCACAGATCAGCTTAACGATTCCGGTCAACTCAATGCCGGGCGATTATTTCGCGTACGTAAAAGCATACCCGGCGGAGAAAGGCGGGGACGGTTCGGCAAAGATCGGCATCGCGGCCGCCGCGAAGCTCTATTTCACGGTCGCGCCGGCCAACATGTTGCAGGGACTTTATTATCGAATCGCGACTTTTACCGGCCATTACTGGAAATGGATAACCGGAATTTTGGTTGTTTTAGCCTTGATTATAGTGCTTGTTGTGTTCAAAAAAAATTTCCGGCTAAAAATCGGCATCCGATTTCGTAAAAAACGGAAGAAACGAACGCCGAAAATTATCGATGAGCAATAGCCGAACATTGGCAGCAATCGTCTTTTTCTCGGCTTTGGCGGTTATTTGGTTTTACAAGCCTCATCCGGCGCTCGGCGGTTCGACTATCAATGCGCGGGCGGCAATTTCGGGATGCGGCAACGAAAAAGTCGAGGCCGGGGAAAAATGCGACGGTGCCAATCTCGACGGAACGACCTGCCAAATGCTTGGATATGCCGGCGGAAATTTGGATTGCGGCGTCGACTGCGCTTTTGTCGTGGCCGGATGCGCCAGGCAAGCGTCTAATCTAAGCGGTGGCTACGGCGGCGTCAGCGCCACGCGCGGAACCGGCATCACAATAAAAGGCGATTTGAATCGGGACAACCAAGTTGATTTGGTTGATTTTTCAATCGCGGTTTTTTGGTACGAAAAAAAATTGACGGGGAAAATTGCCGAGGCGGAAAAAAATTATTTAAACGGCAACGGAAAAATCGATATTACCGATTTCAGCATAATGGCTTATTACTGGACGAAATAAACTGCCCCCAGGCAACCCCGCAACTTTCCGCCAATTAAAGAAATTATGAACAAAACCGCCATATCATTGCTGGCAATGTTGTTGCTTGTTTCAGCGCCCAGCGGCAAAGCCGTTTTCGCGGCGGATTTTTCGTTTACCGCTCCGGAAACCATTCCTGTCGGAACCGATTTTAAAATCGACATTGCGCTGACTCCGCAAAACGAATCCCTGAACGCTTTCAATGGTACGGTTATCATGAATGACCTTAATGGCGCGTTTTTTCTTGAAAAGGTGATTGGCGGCGCAACTGAAACAAAATATTGGATCCAGGCGCCAAAAATTGAAAACAATAAAATCTATTTTGCGGGAATAATTCCGGGAGGCCAGATAAAACCCGGCGCGCTGTTCAGCGTTATCGTAAAAAACACGAAGCAGGGAAGTGCCGTATTCTCGTTTGCGGACACCCAAGCCTTCCTCAACGATGGCGATGGAACGCGCGCAAACGTTATAAGTAAAACCGCAACGGTTGCTACCGGCGATGCCGCGGCAACCCAAAATCAATTTTCCGCGCCGGTTGACTCAATTGCGCCAGAAATTTTTCATCCCGCTATTTCGAAAAGCGAATATTTGTTTGATGGCAAACCTTTTATAATGTTCATCGCGCGCGACAGCGGCTCCGGCATCAACCGATACGAAATCGCCGAGGCGCAGCCTTTATTTTGGAGCACCGACATCGCTCCGGATAAACTTAACTGGAAAATTGCCGAAAGCCCTTGCGCCATAGAAGATAAATACCTTTCAGGAGCGATTTACGTCAAAGCGATTGATAATGCGGGAAACGAGCGAATTTCCGCCATTAAACTATCTAATTTCATTTTTTGGAGGCTTGTTCTCGCGGTATTGGTTGGGTTTGCGCTTTTTACTCCCATCGTGGTATCGGTTTTTAGAAAAAAGAAAAAACATGCGAAATAATTTGATTATATCGATACTTGTTGGGATTTCCTTGGTTTTCGCCGCGGCTCCGGTGTTGGCGGCAAATTTCGCAATCGAACCGATAAACGGCAAAATTGAGGTCGGACAGGCAATAAGCCTGTCGCTGAACATTAAAAACGCCGACCGGGAAATAAACGCGGTAAGCGGCGTTGTTTCCTATCCAAAAGATTTGCTTGAGGCGGTCAACGTTTCAAAGGCGGGATCCATTTTGAATTTTTGGATCAAAGAACCGGCGATTTCCAGCGAGAAGGGGCAAATTTCTTTCGAAGGGGCGGTTGTCAGCGGGGGATTCAGGGGAACGTCAGGCAAAATCGCCACGCTTCAATTCATAGCCAGAAAAACCGGCACGGCGGCGCTATACGTATTAAAACCCAGGATCCTGGCCAATGACGGCTCCGGCACCGATATTGCCGTATCTTCATCCGAAACTAAAGTCGTTGTCCAAGCCGCGCTGCCGCCAACCGTAAATCCATCGGCAACGCAAAAAATTACGAGCGTCGGTTCACCAACGCATCCGGATGCAAGCCTGTGGTATTCCGACAGAAATCCGTCTTTCGCCTGGCAAACGCAAACTGGCATTATTGCGGTAAGAACCTCGATCGATAACGATCCGCTCGGCGCGCCGTCCGCAGATTCGGAAGAGCTTCCAGCCGGCCGCAAATTCAAGAATCTGGAAAACGGCATTTGGTATTTTCATATCCAATTCAAGAATGACCAGGGATGGAGCAAAGTTTATGGCGCGCGTATCAATATCGACGCGACGGCGCCCGACGATTTTACCGTGAAATCGGTCGATGGCAGTCCGACCGGGAACCCCAAGCCAACAATAACTTTTGGCACGGGCGATTTGCCCTCGGGTGTCGACCGTTATTTGGTCGAGATCGACGGCAAGCTGATCAACGACACGGACGAAGGCAGCATGACCCTGCCGCTTTTATCGGTCGGCCGGCACAGAATCAAGATAACCGCGTACGACAAAGCGGGGAATACCAAGGCGGCCGAATCGGATATCGAAATTCTTCCCGTTATCAAACCGCTTATAGTCGACTACCCCCGGGAGCTTCTGCCCGGTTACGCGGTTTTCCTGAAGGGTATTTTTTTACCCGATTCGCGCGTAAAGATCTATATCGAAAGCCTTGAATCGGGCATAAAGATCGAGGAGCTCAAGACCGATACGGCGGGTAAGTGGATGTATTTCGGCCGCCCCCTGGAAGCCGGTTTATATTCTATTTGGACGCGCGGATTCAACGCTTTGGGCGGTAGTGAAATTTCGGACAAAGTCTATATCAAAATCTCTTCGGACCATATTATAACAATTGGCGGGCTGTCTATCGGTAACGGGATGGCGCTGGGAATCTGTTTCTCGGTAATCCTAGCTTTGCTTTTACTTCTTTTCGCGGTGCTGTTGCGGATGGACCGAATTAAGGCCCACGCCAACGCGTGCGAAACGAATTTCCCGTCGCTAGTCAAAAATCAAAACACTATCCGCGGTTTTCGCGGATTTCACCGCAAAATTCATTTAAAAATTAAAGAGTGAGCCGGCGCATCTTCTTTGCGCGCCATAAAGAACTTTTCCTTGATTTTGATGGTTTTTTTGTTGCATAGTTGTATATTTGATGCGGATAACTTGGTATGATTATCTAAACAATTGAATTTGTGATTTTTGGATTTAAAGTAATTTTGCCCGGAAAAGATCAAGTTGAAAATTAGAACCATGGCACTGTTCAGGATTGTGATTGCGACGCTAGTCGCGGCGGCTTTAATGAAGAAATATATTCAAACCGCAGGTCAGCCCGCTTGAATTTTTGCCCAAATTTGGTATTAAGAGAATGTTTTGGGCCCGTAGCTCATTCGGTAGAGCACTTCATTTGCAATGAAGGGGTGGGGAGTTCGAATCTCCCCGGGTCCACCAATTCGCTCCGCCGAGCACTGCGGAGCTGCGCCGTGCGGGCGCAAGAATCTAAAACCGAAATCGCCGCTTGTTAATTGGGCGTTTTTTAGGTATATAAATCAAAAGGCCACGAATCATTATAAGCGCGCTTTTGCGCGTCCCGGTATGTGAAATTCCGGGGTAAATGCCGCCGCCGGAACCGGCGCGGAAAAGAATTATGATAGACTGGTCGGAAGTTACTTTGCAGGCGTTGCAAGACGCCTGGGGAGGGATAGTGGAATTCACCCCAAGGGCCGTGATCGGCCTGGCGATATTCGTGATCGGCTGGATAATTGCCGCCGCCGCCGGCAAGGTTCTGGCGCGTCTTTTGAAAAAGATTAATTTCGATTCGTTTTTCGCGCGCAGCGGCTGGAAAAACGCGCTCGAGGGCGCCGATATCAAGGTGAACCCTTCGGAATTCGTCGGCGCCATCACCAAGTGGATCATCGTCATCCTTTTTTTACAGATTTTCGCGGTGATTCTAGGACTGGGCCAATTCGCGGATTATCTCACCAAGGTGCTTGAATGGCTGCCAAACGTCGTGGTCGCGGCGGCGATATTCGTGGTTTCGATTATCCTGGCGGATATCCTGGAAAAGGTCATCAAGGCCTCGGCGCGGCGGCTTGAAATTCGGTATACGAACCTTTTGGGCGCCATCGTGCGCGGATCGATCTATACTTTCGCGGTATTGGCCATCCTAATGCAGCTTCAGGTTGCCCAAACCATCATTGCCACAATGGTAACGGGTTTCGTGGGAATGCTGGCGCTGGCATTCGGCCTGGCATTCGGCCTGGGCGGAAAGGACGCGGCCGCGGAAATGATCAGCAATCTCAAGGACAGACTGAAAGACAAATAAACCATCCTGAAAAGGTTTGCACACATAAAGCTCCGATGACCAAACGGAGCTTTATGTGTGCCTGAACAACAATAATTTGCGATAGGATCGACGTCCAGATCGATGCCAAAAATATGGAAAAAACCTTTAAATGAGGCTGTGGAAAACACAATTTTTTTGTTGTTAATTTATGAAATTATTTGGTATAATTGATAAATGGATCGCTTAGGCGTTTTAGCGAAAAGCTAGAATAGCAATTTGGAATTGATGTGGCAGGATTTTGGCTGTTGAGCAATTGTCCGATTCGGTAATTCCGGAAATTGAATCCTCCGAAAAATCTTTAAAAACAATTGTTCGACGGTCGCGGAACATGAATTTATTCGCGATAAAAAAATCTAGGAAGGCGGCGGGACATGCGGCAGGTGGGGCATGGCGATCAGCGGTAAATTTTCTCAATAGTTTATTTGGTCAACTTGGCAACAAGCTTTTTTTTGGTTGCAACAATCGCGTGCCGAGGCCAAACAATCGCGTGCCGAGGCCAAAAAGGGGGTTGGTTCTATCTTTGTATTTTGGTTGGCAGCTAAGGATATTTCTTGAGAAAGGGACGGAAAAAACTTTTTGGATATTTAAGAATTACTGGCAGTATGCCGCAATCGTTATTTTGATGATCTCGGCTGTCGGCATCGGCATTTTTTTCCATGAATATCGTTTTGCGGCGGCGGAAACCTTTTCCTGGAATCAATCTGATTGGTCGGGGGGGACGAGTACAATCGCCGCGGTACATCCGACAAATAAATTAGGCTGGACGGAATATTATGAAAAAGACACTGAGCTTTCCGCGTCGTCGACATTGAGCTTGGCACCCATCGCGTATACCGTCATACAAACGTCAGACACTGATTTTGCTAGCGGTACCATAAATCAAACATTGGTTGTTGAAGAGGGCGCCGCGGCAAAGGTTTCATTAGAGGAGCTGGCAAGGATCGACACCGCCATTTCCGCGGGAGATTTTCATTCCTGCTTTTTATCTGAAAACGGCGGGATTTATTGCTGGGGATATAATAATTACGGACAACTGGGCAATGCTTTGACATCTGACAGCTCAACCCCGGTGCGAGTTCTCGCCGGAGCGGCGGCAAGCGGCGATAATGACGGAACGCACCTTACGAACATCAAATCCTTATCGGGAGGAACCGATGGCGTCACTTGCGCGATTTCCAATCAAAAAAATATTTATTGCTGGGGGCATAATAATTTCGGCCAATTGGGCAATAACAGTACCGATAACAGCCATATTTCGGTACGCGTCGCAAAGGGTCAGGCGGTGGAAGGCGACAATAACGGAACGCACCTTACCAATATCGCGTCGGTTGGCAATGGAGGTAATTATGTTTGCGCGGCTTCGGCATCCGGAAATTTATATTGCTGGGGCCGCAATGCCTATGGCCAGCTGGGCGACAATAGCACGAACGATAGCTTGACGCCGATCAGGGTGCTAAAAGGAGAGGCCGCGTCGGGGGATAATGATGGCACGTATCTGACCAATATCAAATCAGTTGCGGCGGGAAGCAATTATGTTTGCGCCATTTCAAACCAAAATAACGTTTATTGCTGGGGGCGCAACAGCAATGGCCAGCTGGGCAACGGGCTTACCGATGACAGTTATGTTCCGGTCAGGGTCGCTTACGGCGAATCGGTGACCGGGGATAACGATGGTGAGTATCTGAATAATGTTCTGGCCATAACAGCCAGCAGCAACTATACTTGCGCGGCGTCAAACGCGGGCAATATGTATTGCTGGGGATACAACGGCAATGGCCAACTAGGAGACGGTTCTACTAATCGGCAAGTAACGCCGATCCGGGTCTTGGCAGGGGCCGCTGTCGGCGGTGACACAAGCGAAAGTTATCTGGCTAATATAAAAACAGTGGCCGCCAGCAGCAACTATACTTGCGCGGCGTCAAACGCGGGCAATATGTATTGCTGGGGATACAATTTTTACGGCCAATTGGGCAACGGAACAACCACCGACAGCATGTCTCCAGTCCGGGCCTTGAAAGGCGCCGCAGTTTCAGGCGATACTGATAATGATTATTTGGCAAATGTCAAATCGATAACAGTAGGAATCTTTGATATTAGCAATTACACCTGCGCCCTCACTGATCTAAACAATATCTATTGCTGGGGGCATAATAATTACGGGCAACTTGGAGACGGTACGGAAATCGATAAATTGACCGCGGTACGGGTGCTTGGAGTCGACGGTGTCGGATATCTGGGAGGCGCCATGCCGTCTTACGTTGCATCGGGCGATTTTACGTCCTCAGCTATTAATGTCGGACTAAATCTTAATTATTCGAATCTGAATTTTAATATCAGCAAACCGCTGAATACCGACATAAAGTTCCAGTTGCGCACGGCGGCAACCGAAGGGGGCTTGGCCACCTCAACTTGGTATGGCCCGTCGGGCGCGGGCGATTATTACACATCAAGCGCCACAACGATAAATTCGGTTCATAACGGCGACGCGTGGGTACAATACAAAGCTTTCCTTTCAACAACCGATTCCGCGGTCTCTCCGATGCTGTCGGATATTACGATCGGTTTCGAACGTTACGCCGAGCTTGCCTCGCTTACGTCATCAGCCTATAACACGACTGACAGCAGCAATATTATTGACGAAATTCAGTGGGTCGACTCATTGGAGGAAAATACCGATATAAAATTCCAGTTGCGCGCTGCGCCCGATGTAAGCGGCGGTCCGGGCGAGTGGACCGGCTGGATGGGAAC
Organism: Minisyncoccota bacterium; assembly: GCA_025453415.1. Lineage (GTDB taxonomy): Bacteria > Patescibacteriota > Minisyncoccia > Minisyncoccales > UBA5738 > UBA5738. The sequence continues at coordinate 3,071 of JALOQL010000017.1, read as the reverse complement.
CGACGGGACCGACGCTTCTTATTTTACTGACGAATCGGGCGGAGAGGCGATGCCGGCTGAAATATCGAACGCGACCAATGACCAGTGGGTTCAATATAAAGTTTGGCTGTCCGGAGACAGCTTGCATACCCCGACGCTTTCCGCTTTTTCAATGACATATATCGTAAACACCCCCCCGGAATTTGATCCGGATTTTCCCGCTACGGGAAACGGGGGCGCGGCGGCGGTATTCACGTCACCTAATGAAATCAACATAAGCTACTCGGTACGCGATCCGGATACCGACCGCGGCAGAGCGGAAAACCAATATAAAATATGGCCATCCTTTGAATACTCGCTCGATAACGGCGATTCTTGGCAAATTGCCACCTCAACTTATCTTGGTGCCAACGATATGGATAGTAAAACCGTCGCGACGACAGCTTATAATGATTACCAGGCAGTCTGGAACCCGAGGGGCCAAATCGGCGAGGCTTATTCGGCGAACGCAAAAATCAGGGTTATTGCCGACGACCATGAAGGCGCCAACAACACGGCTGCCGCGATCTCGGCATCGTTCATACTTGATACCAAGTCGCCGGTAGCCGCATCTCCCGAGGGTGGAGGCACCGGTATCAACATAAACCATAACGCCTCGACAACGCTGAACAATGACAAGATCGCGGCAACGGCAGCAACTCTTTACTTTTCGGCCGCCGACGAATCGCAATTCCAAATGGCGGTTTCCAATACCAGCGATTTTAGCGATCCAACCTGGGAATCATACAGCCAATCAAAATCATGGACCTTGGAAGCGGGCGATGGAAGCAAATCGGTTTACGTTAAGTTTAAAGACGAGTATGGCAATGAATCCGGTCCGTATTCGGACGCTATCGGGCTCGATACCGACTCTCCAGAAATCCCCACCGGCTTATTCATTCAAGACATCTCAATTATTTCCAACGCTACGACCACCGAAGAGAATGCGTCATCAACCCAAGAAGCAAACACTTACAGGCTTTTCGTAAGTTGGACGAAAAATTCGGAATCCGACTTTATGGCATACGAAGCATACAAGTCGACTAACGGAACCGATTATTCGCTCGACCAGACGATCACCGACGTCAACATTAACTATGTCGTGGGCAATGATCTGGATCCGGAAACCACTTATTACTATAAATTTAAATCCAAAGATGATGTCGGCAACCCGTCGGAATTTTCCGAACCAATTTCCATGGTTCCCGGATCCCAGCCGAACGACAACGTGCCGCCGGCAATCTCGGCGGTTGGAACACAGCCTCCCACCTCATCTTCCGCGGTCATCACTTGGACGACCGATGAGGTTTCCGATTCATTGGTTTTGTATTCGGCTGACGAAAGCTATTCCTTGTCGCGGCCGCTTTCGGGATATGTAACGTCACACGAATTACTGCTGGTTGGTTTGGAACAAGGAACAACCTATAATTACAAAGTGAGGTCTTGCGATCCAGCTAATAACTGCACTGATTCCCTTCCTGCAACTTTTAACACGATTGCGAGCGATAACGCCCCGCCAATTATTGATTCGGTTGAGGTTTCCGGTATTACGGACCATAAAGTTGTCGTTTCCTGGACCACGAATGAAAATGCCGCCTCTTTTGTGGAGTATTCAACTGTTAATGGGTTTGCGCTGGGTACGATATATGGCCAATTGGATTCCATTTCATCGCATGCCGTGGTTTTAAAACCTCTAAGCGCAAATACGCAATATTATTTTAAAGTCCGCTCGAAAGATGGGGCCGGAAACGAGGCGATCTCTTCACAGGGAACATTTACTACCACAAACGCTTCTACGACAGCGGACACTACGCCTCCGGCAATAAGCGCGGTTAGTTCTTCGGACATCAATTATAATAACGCGACTATAACGTGGACCACGGACGAACCATCATCCTCGTTCGTTGAATTCGGACCGAGCGGATTGTACGGAAGGATTTATGGTCAGGAAGAATCAGTGACCGCACATGCGGTTATTTTACCAAAGGATTTGATTTCTTCATCGACGTATCATTATAGGGTGCGCTCGGTGGATGATGCGGGCAACGAAGGCCTCTCGCCTGACGGAACATTAACAACCGCAGCTTCAATTAATGATGTAACCGCGCCGGTCATTTCATCGGTCGTGATTGAAGAACCGGGAAGCACCTCGGCAACGATAAGATGGATCACCGACGAACTGTCAACTTCCTACATAGGTTTCTCCCAGGACAGATCGTACGTACTGGAGCAAAGTTCTCCGGCAATGACAATGAGCCACTCGATAACCATTGTCGGATTGACTCCCGCGACCCAATATTATTTCCGGCTGAAATCCGGTGATCCTTCGGGGAATTTGGCAATCGACAATAATTCAAGCCAAGGATATTCTTTCGCCACCGCGGGCGGTTCAACGCCTCCGGCGATCAGCGGCATCCAAATAGTTAACGTTATGAACAATTCGGCAACCATAAACTGGACCACCGATATTGGCGCCGGATCGATTGTTGAATACGGCTTCGATAATGCTTATGGGAAAGTTACGGGCGCGAACGATTCCGTTAATTCTCATTCGGTTGCATTGACCGGACTGTTGTCGCACGCAGCATATCATTTCCGAGTCAGGTCGGCGGCCGGCACAGAAGCGGTATCTAATGATCTGACTTTTACAACAGGCGCGGCCGCGGACACTGACGCGCCGGATATTACTGACGTATCGGTTGGCGATATCACGGAGACGATGGCAAGAATTACCTGGTTAACCGACAAAAACGCGGACTCCCTTGTCGATTACGGCACCACCACATCGTACGGATTGGTGGCCGGAACCAATTCGGAATCACTAACTTCCCATAACGTTGCGTTAATCAATCTGCTTTCGGATACGAAATATTATTTCCGGGTTAAATCAAAGGACAATTCGGGGAACATCACCATCGACGACAATGGCGGCTTGGGCTATTCGTTCAATACCGGCGTTGATTCGGTATTTCCCGTAATATCCCAAGTTGAAACGGCCCTGGTCAACGACACATCCGCGGGGGTTACTTGGACCACGGACGAATTGGCAACGT
>JALOQL010000016.1 GCA_025453415.1 Minisyncoccota bacterium | reverse complement strand
CGAGATTACCCTCTCCGTTCTCGAAGTCTATCGGATTTACCTTGTGGGGCATCGCAGACGAGCCTATCTCGCCCCTTACTATTACCTGCTTGAAGTAGTCAAGCGATATATACGACCAGAAATCCCTCGACAGGTCAATCAGTATGGTGTTGATTCTTGAAACAGTGTCAAACAGCCCTGCCAGCCCGTCATAATGTTCAATCTGCGTTGTGGTCTGGGAACGGCTCAATCCAAGTGTGTGATTGACGAAATGATTTCCGAATGCAAGCCAGTCCTGCAGGGGATAGGCTGCAACATGGGCATTGAAATTTCCTGTTGCACCTCCGAATTTGGCTGAAAATGGTATTCGTTTCCCCTGCTCCATCTGGATACTTATCCTTTCAGAAAAGACCCTTATCTCCTTCCCTAGTCTGGTCGGAGATGCAGGTTGCCCGTGGGTTCTTGCAAGCATCGGAACTTTGTTCCATTCACGGGACAGATGGTCAATTTTTGCAATTAATTTTTCGAGTTAAGATATTATTTTTGCTATCAGTTTGTTTTATATACCATTGCCGCGGCTTATGGTGGCCTCGGTTATCGTCGCGGTGGCCGCGGTTTGGGCGGTTGCATCCGGTTTCAATATTTGCGGTCTTTGGCTAATTTTCACCGCGGTTTTATTGATTTTTGTTAGTATTGGCAACCAATTTATAAATCGCAATAAGCCGGGAACCAATTGGATGCCATTTACGGGATTAGTGATGCCGGCAATAGGTATGATATTAGGTGGCTATGGCTGGGTGAATATCGATAAACCATGGCATAGCGTGAGCGGCTATTTGTTGGCGGGAGCAGGCGTCAGCCTTGCGGCCTGGGAATTAGTGCAAAAAATCAAAAATCCAACCAAAAAATCACTATTGCCGTTTTTTTTCGGGTTGTTGGCGGCGGTTTTTCTTATTGTGGCATTTTATCCGCAGCTGAAAGAAATTGGCATTCTTTTTAATTGAAAATCCAGAGCCTTGTCTCTGGTTTTTTTATTTTATTATTTAGGGGCGTGCCGATCCTTTCGGGTTTGTTTCTAATCTGTTTTGTAGATGATTTTTATATGTGTTTGCGGGTCAATTGTTAAATTGCCGCCAAACAGGTTCGAACATCGTACGCCAGTCGACCCCAAGGGGATTAGAACCGATAAAAAGCCGCTTTAATCAGCGGTTTTTGGTTTAATCGTCAATTTATCTTGACGGCATATAGTTATGGGTATATGCTCATAATAGAGGGTTATGACAAAAGGCCGCTCTCTATCAATAAAATAATGATTAAAAAAATATGCCAAGATTAGATGGAACAGGCCCCGCAGGCCAAGGTCCGATGACTGGCCACGGGATGGGTCCTTGCGGGGGCGGTATGCGGCGCGGTTGGAGCTGTTGCGGCCGCCGGAGATTTATTTCTCCAAAGAATGAAATGGTGGCGTTGGAGGAAGATGAAAAGATGCTTGAAGAGGAATTGGCCGCGGTGCGTGAAGAAAAAAAGGCCCTGCAAGGAGCCCAAAAGTAAAAGAAGGCCCCGAACCCAGCCCTTTCTTTCAACGGAGAGGGCTGGGAGACCTTCTTTCAGTTTAATCTTAATCTATTTCAATTTTATGCCAAGACCAAGACTTTGCCGCCGGATTTCATTCAACCCCAACGTAACCTATTTCAAACCCCAAGGCGTACCGATGAGGCATTTGGAGATAGTTGAGCTGACCACCGAAGAGGTGGAAGCATTGCGGCTAAAAAATATTGAAGATTTGGAACAGGAGGATGCCGCCGGAAAAATGAATACTTCCCGGAGCACTTTTCAGAGGATCTTGTCTTCGGCCAACAAAAAGGTTGCCGCAGCTTTAATACAAGGAAAGGCGATAAAGATAATAAAATAGTGTATCGCGTGGTAGGGTAAATTATCATTTTTCAACGTATTCTAGAGCAGGAATATAGATTGTCGCGTCATTTTTCCGCTCAAAAATAGTTCTAACTTCCTGTACTGTGGCACCCCAGGGATAGTTGATGAGTAATGAGTGATGAGCATGAGAAAATGCGAAAAGTCGCCGGCAAGGTGGTTTTTTTTGGTAGAATTAAACTATAAAATAAAATTTTAACATATGCCAAAAAATAAATTATTTGTTTTGGTTGTGGCAATTATTTTGTTGAGTTGTTTTGCGATCTTTTTTATTTTTATCAAAAAAAAGCCGATGACCGTTTTTTGTGGCAACGGTGATTGTGAAATTTCCGAAAATGAAAATAATTGCGCTTTCGATTGCCAAATCGCGTCGTCGAATGAAAATTGCGCCAAGCAAGGCGAGGAAGCAAGGTCAAGGGGTTGTTGTCTGGGATTGGCAAAAACCGTTAACAGGTGGAGTTACGACAAAATAACCAATGGATGCACTTCTTTGAGCGATGAGCAAATAATTTGTATTAAATGCGGAGACGGTGCTTGTAAAGACGGCGAAACTCCATGCAATTGCCCCGATGATTGCGGGAACAGCAACAATTGCGCCAATCAGGGCGAGAGTTTGGGGCTGTTTGGAAAATCGGGAAGGGCTTGTTGCAAAGGGTTGAAAATGGTTGCGGATATGTGGGATTATCAGAATGGCCAGTGTACGGTAATTAAAATGGCCGGTTATTTTTGCTCAAATTGTGGCAACGGGATCTGCGAAAATCCGGAAAATATTTGCAATTGCGCGAAAGATTGCGATTAGAGTATCAGATTATTGCTGGCTAGGAGATCAAACAGGTGCGAAGATCGATTGCCAGACGACCCCATAGTAGTTAATGAGCAATGAGTGAAATGCAAAAGTCGCTGAATAAGCGGCTTTTTGGTGTTGCGCGCATTTATTCAATTTGGTATTATGATTCTGTAATATGTTAAAAAACACATAGTTTGGCAATATTATATGCAATTTATTTAATTCAAGGAAAAACTCAAAGATTTTACCCTATTTAGCTTAAATGATATCAGGAAAATTGAGGCGAATTTCGATTTGCGGCGGTTAAACGAATGGGCGGGCAAAGGGTATATAAAAAATATCAGAAGGGGCTTTTATTATTTTTCGGATTTGCGGATAAACGAGCCCGAGCTTTTTTTAATCGCCAACAAAATTTATAGCCCCTCGTATGTTTCTTCGGAAATGGCGCTTTCGACGTACAATCTTATTCCCGAAGCTGTTTACGGCATTACTTCGGTAACTTCGCAAAAAACCAATTCATTCCAAGCCGGTATTGGCAATTTTATTTACAAACATATCAAGCCGGAACTGATGTTCGGTTACGAACTGCGCGATCACGGCAACCATCGATACGCGATCGCCCAGATTGAAAAAGCGCTGCTTGACCATTTGTATCTTAATTCGCGGCTTGATAACGATATGGATTTCGGCGGATTAAGGTTTAACGCCGCGGAATTTTTGCGCCAAGCGGATATGGCCAGGTTCGAAAAATACCTTATCGCCTTTGAAAGTAAGGCTTTATCCCGCCGGGCCAAGAAATTTATAAAATTCATCAATAATGCTTAGTTTAACCAATATCGAAAAATATTATCCCGAGAATGAGCGGCCGTTTGGCCGCAATATTTTGCGCGAGTATTTGCAATACAAGATACTGGAGATAATTTTCAATTCCGAGATTGGGCGGTCGCTGGCGTTTTTGGGCGGCACGGCTTTGCGCATTCTTTATGGAAACAACCGGTTTTCCGAAGATCTTGATTTCGATAATTTCGGCCTTGGCGAAGAGCAATTTACCGGCATTGCCGATGAAATAAAGAAAGGGCTTGGGTCGCAGGGGTATAAAGTTGAGATTAAAAATGTGTTCAAGGGGGCATACCGGTCATGTATCAAGATGCCTGATGTTTTGTTTGACAATGAGCTGTCCGATTTGCGCCAGGAAAAGATAATGATCCAGATCGATACCGCCTCTCATGATTTTGCTTATGAACGGGATTTAAAGATCATAAACAAATTCGATGTATTTACCCAAATTTACACGACGCCAATCGATGTTCTTCTGTCCCAGAAAATTTACGCGGCGCTCAACCGTTCGCGCGCCAAGGGACGTGATTTCTTTGACATAGTTTTTCTTTTGCCGCAAACCAAGCCCGATTATGGATATCTGCAGGCAAAACTGGGTATTAAGAACGGCGGCGAGCTGAAGGATGCGTTAATATCAAAAACCGCCGATTTTGATTTTGACGAATTGGCAAAAGACGTTGAGCCTTTTTTAATCAACGTCGCCGACGCCAAAAAGATCAAAATGTTCATCCCTTACATTAAATCGCTGGAATTATAAATTTCAATATGAAAACCAAACTTCCACAAATCGAAGAAGGGGATTTTCGCAAGCATATCAACGCGGCCTTTCGCGCCAAACGGCATGTTGATTATTTGAAGCTGGTATTGGAGAATTACGAGTGGTATGAGCGGGAATTTTCCAAAGTTTTTTCAACAGCGAACAAATCCGCCGCAGTTTATGAGTTTTTGGTGGTTTATCTAGACAAGAAGGGGTTGCGGCGAAACATTGAAATGCTGGGATCGCATACATTCGAGCGGTTTGCGAAAACGATTGTTAAAAGTATGGGTTGGCGATATGATCATATGCACGGTTTTACCCTGCCCGGGATTTCCAAGCCAAGAAGCGGCAAATTTGAATTTGAGTCCGCAACCGAACTGGAATTTTTCGCGCCTGGCTGGGAAGATGATCCGTTTCCGACTTATAAATCAAGCCAGATTAAAATTTGCCATATCGATTACGCCAAACACCCAAGGCTGGATTTTATTTTCGATTTTGGTGAATGCCACGAATTTGAGATTACTTTCAAGGGCGTGCGTGATTATTGCGGGCCGGATGAAAAAGTAAAATTTCCCTATGTTTCGCATTATAATGGCATTCCGCCGGTTCAATATCCCGATTACGGCGGCTAGAGTGGCACCAAACAGGTTCGAACATCGATTGCCAGATGACATCAGAATAGTTAATAGGTTGATGGTTGGGCAAAATCAAAAAGTCGCTTAGAAAGAGGCTTTTTTATGGAACGAAATAATATAAAATTTTGCAAATATGAATTATTATTTAGAACCATGGAAAAAATACGGATTATTTAGTGGTAGGGCGCGCCAAGAGGAATATGGGATTTTCGTTCTGACCAATTCGTCTCTTATCATTTTATTAATTTTATTGATGAAATATGCGGCTATATCCATAGAATCATTTTGGGGCGGATTAATAATGTTGTTTTGGCTGGCTTATGTGATCCCTTTTTACTCGGTTACGTCGAGGCGGCTCCATGACATGGGTCATAGCGGATGGTGGACTTTTCTATATTTTGTGCCATTGGCAGGACAAATATTATTCATATTTTTGATAATGAAAGATGGCCAGCAGGGAGAAAACAAATTCGGACCAAATCCAAAAGGCGAATCAAAAATAAAAACCGGCGATTTGCCCAAAAATATGCCGCTTGGGGTTGCCTTGATAATACTAATTTTGTTCTTTTCGGTCGCGCTATCGTTATTTTCTATTTTGCAAGAAATTTCTACTATTAGCGGAATTTCCGATTGGTTGAATAGGCTGTTAATACCTGTTTGCAGCGCATTGATCATTTTCGGTTTTTTGAAAAAAATGGCTTGGTCAAGGATATTGTTTATATTGGTTTCCGCTTATTTATTAATGCAAGAATTTCTTAGTTTGGCGACCACCATCAGGAGCCTTGAATTTGAGCGTGAACCGATAGGAACTTTTGTCGTGATGGGGTTCGAATTATTGTCCATAGCGATTTTTGTTTGGGTAATTATTTATGTTTTCAGTAAAAAATCATATTTTTTTAATAAATAGCGATTGGATGGCGGGATTATCGATAGTAAAAATTTGTAGTTTGCACGAGGTCTGACCTCGGCAGTTTTAAAAATTTGTAGTTTGCACGAGGTCTGACCTCGGCAGTTTTACATGACCCAGGATAATTTTAACTGTTGGTGTCATAACGAACCCGGTAAATAGCGTGATTTGCGGAGGCAATGTGTCAAAAATAATTTTTATAAATTAAATAAAATCATGGAGACGAACAAAGGGAAAACTTTTCTCAATACGGTTTTCTGGGGATTTTTTCTTTGGTTTTTCGGCTATGTTTTGGGGTTTGTGTTTTTCGCCTTCGTGCCCAAAGCCGTTATCGGCTGGTATATCATGCCTTTTGGGGTGATTGCCACGCTCTGGGTTTTGTTCAAAAAGATCGAAAGGGAATCGTTCGGCTGTTATATCGGGTTGGGCGTTATCTGGACGCTCATGGCGGCCGCCTTGGATTACGTTTTCCTGGTGAAGCTTTTGGGCGCCGCCGATTATTACAAGCTGGATGTCTATTTTTATTACGCGTTGACTTTTGTCGTGCCGGTGGCCGTGGGATGGTATAAATTAAGCAAGATAGGGGGCATAAGAAAATAAGCAAGATTTTTTCCGGGCAGGTATTGCCATTATTGATGGGGCGCAATTTTTTTAAAAAATGCCGGAAGATCGGTTTGATTTCGCTTTCCTGGTAATAGGTTTTATAATGTAACTGTAATAAAAAATTTTTAATTAAAAATAATGAGCAAAAAAGCGTTATTGGTGGTCTCGATTGTAGCGGTTATAGCGATTGTCGGAATCGGCGTTTATTTGTATTTACCAAAAAATACCGGTCAAAATATCAAACCGATCGTGGATGAACAACCGGTCCAAGAAGAGATTTCAAGTAAAAATGAAGAATCGGGCGGAGAGGAAGCGGTGTTTGATTCAAAAACGGAAAATAAACTAACAGACGAAAATCCGAAAGTGGCGGAGAACGCCGCTGATATAGCGAAAACGGACGATGGCAATAGCTGCGATTCAAACTGCAAGAAAATCGGATACCAATCGGGTTATTGCGGGGCATGGATATTGAATAGCGACAATACCGTGTCGGAGTGCGGCAAAGGGGAATATCCTTTTTTCGTCAATTCGCATCCGGGAAGCATCTTGAGCGATTGTATCGATAACAGTCTGCCCGAAGCGACCAAAAAAACAATTTGTTGCTGTAAGGGGGAGCCCAAGAATGCCGCCGTGTGCCCGATAGTTAACCGGCCCAAGATTCCCATGGGTTGCGTCGAGGAACCGGGATACCTAAGGGATCCAAAAACCGGCGAATGCTGCTGGTACAAGGCGACCTGCTATGGCCCTGAAGGCTGGTCCGAATTCAAGACGAAGAGCGAGTGTTTGAAAGCTTTGTGATTATAAAATAAGCACAGACATAAATTGTTGCAATCTCCAAAAAGCCGCCTAAATGGCGGCTTTTTTGGTAAAATCCGCAAATTGGTCTATAAATGACAATATGAGGCAAATAGAAAGGGAAATTGTTTCGGGGCTGATTTTTTCAAGGGATGGGAGGTTCTTTCAGGGAATGAAGGATCCGCGCAAAGGCGGGGTTTATTGCGATTGCTGGCATTTGCCGGGAGGCGGAGCCGAGGCGGGCGAGGGCAGGGAGACGGCCCTGGCCAGGGAGATCCGGGAAGAAACCGGTATCGATATTTCAAGTTGCAAGATCGAATTGATCGACGATTCGGGGACAGGTGAATCCAGGAAAGTTTTGGAAATCGGCGAGGAAGTCTTGTGCAAAATGAGATTTTTCGTCTACCGGATAGATGTCGACAAGAATTCAACCGATATCGAAATCAATCTTAGCGACGATCTGGTAAAATTTCGCTGGACCGATCCTAAGGAGCTTCCGAATCTCAAACTTACCCCGCCGTCGGCGGAACTGTTCAAAAAATTAGGCTATATTTGATTCCGGCGGATTCAGACTGGCAATCCGGACCGATGGCCGTTTTGTCGTTGTTGACCGGGGGCGCGGGCGATGTATAATATCAATATAAATTGATATATGAAACCAAAGTGTTGCGGAGACCAAAAAATGAAAGAAGAGATCGCGCGCACCGCGGCGGTCATGAAGCTGTTGGCCGAGGAAAACCGGCTTAGGATACTTTGCATATTGAGAGGCGGCGAGCATTGCGTTTGCGAGATCATCAGGCATCTTGGCCTGCCGCAAAACCTTGTTTCGCACCATTTGAATAAATTAAAAGAGGCGGAATTGATCGAGGGTCGGAAGGAAGGCGTTTGGATCCACTACTCGCTGACCGATGAGGGCGCAAAAATAACGGAAAATATTTTTAAGCTGATAAAATAATACAAACATGGAAGATAAAATCATATCGATCGAAGTTATCGGGTCAGGATGCGGCAATTGCAAAAAAATGCATGAATTGGCGGTGGCTGCGGCAAAAGAATTGGGAATCGGCATTAAGGTTGGCTATTCCAACGATATCCAAAAGGGATTGGCGATGGGGGTGATGCAATTCCCGATAATGGCGATAAACGGCAAGGCGGCTATTGCGGGCAAGGCGGATATAGAGCAAATCAAAGCCGCTTTGGGTCGGCAAAAAGGCGACGATAACCAGTCGGGTTGCTGCCCTTGCGGCGGTGATTGCGGTTGCCTGTGAAAGCGGCATAACTATGGACATCTTCTCACCCATACAGACGTTTGCCGATTTGGCTGTTAATAACTGGTTTGGCATAACCAGCGATTATTGGGCAAGCGCGATCAATTTTTTTATTTATGACACGATAAAGATTGGTCTGCTTTTAGTCGTTATTAACTATTTGATGGCGGTTGTCCGCTACTATTTGCCGGTGGAGAAGGTGCGCGATATCCTGGCGCGTGGCAAATGGTACGGATTCGATTATTTCCTGGCGGCGATGCTTGGAACGGTAACGCCATTTTGTTCATGCTCGTCAATCCCGTTGTTCGTCGGATTCGTGGGGGCCGGAATCCCGCTGGGCGTGACCTTTTCGTTTCTTATCGCCTCGCCTTTGGTTAACGAAGCCTCGCTTTTTATTTTTCCTTCGATCTTCGGTTTGAAGATGACCATTTTATACAACGGCCTGGGAATTTTGATCAGTGTTTTGGCGGGCATGGCGATCCAAAAATTGAAATTGGAAAGGAGTGTCAATCCGGATTTTCTGCAATACAAGACCCGGCAGGACGCGATCAGGGAAAACGGCGGCCGCAAAGTGCCTTTGGCCAAAAAAATCGCGATTTGGCGGCAAGACGCCTGGCATATCACCAGAGAGATTTTTCCTTACGTGATTATGGGGGTGGGTATCGGGGCGCTGATCCATGGATTCGTGCCCAAAGAGTTCGTGGAAAATAATTTATCGGCGGCCGATTGGTGGGGCGTGCCTCTGGCAACGCTTTTGGGGTTGCCTCTTTACGCCAATTCGATGAGCGTGCTTCCGATAGTGGAGGCCTTGACCGGCAAGGGCGTGCCGCTGGGCACGGCGCTGGCATTTATGACATCAACGGTCACTTTGTCCATTCCCGGCCTGCTTATATTGAAAAAAGCGATGGATTGGAAGCTCATCTCGGCGTTTGTCGTCGTAACCACGATCGGCATAATGGTAATGGGCTATTTCTTTAACTTGGTGAAAATTTAATCGCGCGACCGAAATGAAAAAAAACATAATAATTATAACCGCCTTGGGGGCCATTGCGGTTTTAGGGATAATATCGGCGTTTCCCAAAGAAGACGCCACCGGCGGGCAGGCGACCGGTACCGCCCATTCCGTAACGCCTCGCAAGGATACCGGCAACATGTCGGTGGCGATGGTTCCCGCCGAAAAAGTGGAGGTATTTCTATTCCACCGAACTCAAAGATGTACGACTTGCATCGCCATTGGTAAATTAAGCGGTCAGACAGTTCAAGAAGAATTCGGTCCGGAAGTTTTAAGCGGAAAAGCGGTTTTTCGGGAGGTAAATATCGATGAACCGGAAAATAAGGCGTTGGCGGAAAAATTCCATGCCAGCGGTTCATCCCTTTTCATAAATGCTATTCGTAACGGAAGCGACAATATTCAGGAGGACGCCCAAGTTTGGGGACTGACCGGAGATGCCGAAGCTTTCAAGAATTACTTGGCGGGCCAGCTTAATGTATTGCTGGGGAAATAATGGATATTCTGAATAACTTCATAGACAATAGCACTCTTCCTGTTTTGACCGCTTTACTGCTGGGTATTTTGACTTCAATAAGCCCTTGTCCGTTGGCAACCAATATTGCGGCCATCGCATATCTTTCCAAGAACCTAAAAACCGTAAAAAATACTTTGACCAACGGTGCATATTATGCCTTGGGCCGGGCGGCAAGCTATACCGGGTTGGCAATTTTTATTTATTACGGCCTTTCTGTGTTTGTTATTTCTAAATCGGTTCAAGATTGGGGCCAAAATTTGCTGGGACCGTTTTTGATAATTATCGGATTGGCGATGCTTGGAGCGATAAAGATAAATTTGCCGGACGGAGGCGGCAAATTGGAAAAAGCAAAATTGTGGGTAGCGGGAAAAGGGAGTTTGGGCGCGTTTTCGCTTGGGGCTATGTTTGCGTTAGCTTTTTGTCCTTACAGCGCCTTATTGTTTTTCGGAGCGCTTATTCCGTTAGTGTTGAAATCGTCGGGGGGGTTATTATTACCGCCGGTGTTTGCGCTGGGAACGGCATTGCCGGTGGTCGCATTCTCTTTTTTAATCGCTTTTAGTGCACAGAAGCTCGGCGCCGCCTTCCGAGTGATGCAAAAGATAGAAAAAGCGATGCGCTATGCCGTGGCATTCATCTTTTTGGCGGTTGGAGCTTACTATCTGCGGTTTTTGGTGGGAATATAGAGCCGTTTTGCAATAGAGATTGTTTTTTTGTACTATAAAGCGAACGGTCAAATGGAGAATGATTCAAATGGATAACAATAATAAAATCACAGAGCTCGAGGATTTGGGTTACGATGACTTTTTTGAAGCCGGTCGTCTTAAACTCGGGTTTGGCGGTTTTGCGGTGGCGCGGGTGGTTGCCGAATACAGGGGGGCTTACCGGGTCAAGGATCCGGATGGCGAGTATATGGCCAAGATTACCGGAAAACAGATGCTTAGCGCGACTTCGAGGGAAGATTATCCGGCGGTCGGCGATTGGGTGGCGATCACCGCGGCCGGCGAGGGCCAGGCGGTAATCGAGGGGACACTGCCCAGAAAAACGATAATCAAAAGGAAGTCGAGCGGAAAAAACGAAATTCAGATTATTGCGACCAATATTGACGTCGCCTTGGTGGTCCAGGCGGTTGACGGCGATTATAGCTTGAACCGTTTTGAAAGATATTTCAGCATAAGCCGCGACGGCGGCGTGAGACCGGCGATCGTTTTAAACAAAATAGATTTGATTCCAAAGGAGGGCCTGGATTTGAAAGTTGGCCAGATCAAGGAGCGATTTGGCGATGTGGAGATGATCGTTGCCAGCGCGACGAGCGATCGGGGACTGGATGGGTTGAAGTCATATATAAAGGAAGGGAAAACATATTGCCTTCTCGGATCTTCGGGTGTGGGGAAATCTTCCTTGATCAACAAGCTGATCGGCAAAGAGGCGATCAAAACCAATCAAATAAGCGCCGGTACGGACCGGGGAAGGCATACCACCACGCACCGGGAAATGTATCTTTTGGAAAACGGCGGCATCGTGATCGATAACCCGGGGATGCGGGAAGTGGGCATGACGGACGCAAACGCGGGAATCAATGATATTTTTGCCGAAATTGCCGTTTTGGCGGAAGGTTGCAAATTCTCCGATTGCCGGCACGCCGGCGAGCCCGGCTGCAATGTGGCGGCCGCGGTCAGGGACGGAAAACTGGATGAAGAAAAATACAATAATTATATCGGCTTGAAAAAAGAATCCGAATATTACGAGATGAACGATCTTGAAAAGCGGGAAAAAGACCGGCAGTTCGGCAAGTTCATCAAGAAGGCAAAAGACCAGCTGAAAAGGAACGAATATTAGTCATTAGCATCAGCTGCCGGCGCCGGCAATCGCGGTTCTGGCTTCGGCTGGTTTGTTCGTTAAGGATAAAAGGTCGCCTCAGGGGCGGCTTTTTGGTAGAATATATAAAATTGCAAAATATTTAAAAAATGGCCAACAATGTCTCGTATCACGGGTATTTCAAGTTTGCGCTGACGGACCGGCAATTTTCATTGATTCAACGTCTTGAGTTTTTAATGTTTTGGGTTCTTCTGGCATTGTTTACCGCATTCACACTGCACAGTTTATGGTACCTTGATTTTTTCGTTATCGGCATATTCGGGTTGCCGGTGATGGGGCTGGTGTTCGCCTGGTACTATAGGTTATATAAAATATTCACCGTGCCGTTCGCGAAAAGCCGTGGGGTTGATGAACAACAGCTCAAATCCCAGGACCAGATCGCCAAAGATTACGTGGCCGGCCAAAGAAACCGCCCTTCACTATTGGCTCTGGCGATGGTGGCGGTAATATCCGCGATTTTTTTCGGGTTACCGTTTCTGGACATACCGCCCGTGTTTTTTTATTCTTTCATATTATTGCTGATCGTATGCTGCGGGTTCATTGCGGCAAAAATACGCGGGATGTGGACGGCGGTCGGCGGTCAAGCCGACGTGGCGGTGGTGATGAAAAAATCTTCAAGATTGTGGACTGTTTTTATCATGATCTTGATCGTGCTCGTGGCTTTGGTTGTTGTTTATCGGTATAAGGAATTGAACGGCGGAAATTTTTTCGGTATCCAATAGAATCTTATTAACCTATGAAAAGAATAAGCATCTGGACGGTTTTAGGTACGGTTTTACTGGTATGCTTTTTTATCGTCATCGCGGCGTCCAAACGCTGCGACTGGTGCTATGAGCCGCCGACGATGGCGGCAAAATTCATTGCCTGCGGCCTGGTAATTATCGCGGTGACGCTTTACTATCGCTGGCAGTTCAAGGAGCATGAGAGTATTGTTTTCGACATTGAAAGCCTGCCGTCGATGAAAACCGACGATGTGGTCGAGGGTGTGCCGTTCGCGGGCACGGGTAAGGTTTCCGGTGAGAACGGACAGGTGATGACCGCGCCGTTTTCCGGATTGCCGTGTGTATATTTCCATAGCATCATGGAACAATACGTGCGTCAGGGAAAACACAGCCGATGGGAAGTGATTCAAAACGATGTCCGCTTCATTCCGTTCCATCTGGAAGACGAGCGGGGGAACGTCAACATCGACCTGACCAATATCGACGAAGATTTTTCGGATTTCAAGCGCCGGGTCGATGATTCGCGGATTCCCAATCCCCGGCACAGCGAGGTTGAGTGCCGGAAAGTTTTGGACCAAGTGTCATACCGCGATCCAAAAGCCACGGTCAATTTTTTCGGGATCACAAGCGGCCGTCGTTTGCGGCGGACCGAATCGATATTGCAGCCGGGTACAAAGGTTTTTGTTTGCGGTATGGGCGGCCGGGAAGCGGGCGGCCAGCTGGTGCTGCGGGAGGACGCAAAATGTCCGCTGATCATCACGACCAAGACCCGAGAGGATTTCGTGGCGGAATTCTACAAAGGATCGGGTTTGATATTCTGGTCCTACATTTTTATTGCCGCCGGCTTTTCCTTGAGCTTTTGGGCAGCCAACTATTACTGGAGAATAGGCGATCCGGTATTCTATCTGGCGTTGGCAATT